>CALKAN010000314.1 GCA_937983035.1 uncultured Paenibacillaceae bacterium
GACAAAAATCGTCTGGATTTGCAATCCGAACAATCCTACGGGAACGTACAATTCGGAATCGGAAATTCGCCGGTTCATGGAGCGCGTGCCTGAAGACGTGCTCGTAGTGCTGGATGAGGCTTATTACGAATATGTGACGGCATCCGATTACCCTGACAGCATCTCTTTGTTGTCACAATACAAAAATCTTGTCATACTGCGCACTTTTTCTAAAATATACGGACTCGCTTCACTGCGAATCGGATATGGAGTCGGGCATAAGGATGTCATTCATGCGATTAACCAAGTAAGAGAACCGTTCAATACGTCGAGATATGCGCAATCAGCAGCGCTGGCCGCATTGTCAGATCAACAATTCATCCAAGAATGCTCGAGAAAGAATGCGGAAGGCATCCGCTATTTAACCGAACAGTTTGATCGGATGGGGCTGAGTTATTTCCCAACGCAAGCGAATTTTATTTTAGTCCATGTAGACAGGCCTGCAGAAAAAGTGTTTCAGCATTTGCTGGAACAAGGCGTGATCGTGCGAGGCGGACATACTCCGAGCATCGGTTACCCGCAGTCGCTTAGAATTACTGTAGGCAGCCAAGAGCAAAACGAGAAGCTTGTTCAAGCTTTAGAAAAAGCATTAAAGGAAATTGCGGTGACCGTATGATTAAGATTGCTGTCTTCGGGGTCGGTCTGATGGGCGGATCGCTCGCGCTTTGCTTTAAAGATCAGCCGGGGCTGCGCGTTGTCGGGTATTCGCCGAGGGAACAATCGGTGAAGAAATATTTGGAGCTCGGCGTTGTGCATGAAGCGACAACATCCGCGGAAGAGGCTGCTGAAGATGCAGACTTTATATTTTTGGCAGTTCCAGTCGGTCAATTGGAGCCTTACTTGGAAAGATTAAACCGAATGTCGCTGAAACCCGGATGCATTATTACGGATGTAGGCAGCACGAAACGGTCAGTATGCGAATTTGCCGCTGAGCTGCAATGGAACGATGTTTATTTTATCGGCGGCCATCCGATGGCGGGATCAGAGAAGTCCGGTGTTGAGGCAGCGCATCCTCATCTGTATGAAAATGCCATCTATGTTTTAACGCCGGATGAGAACACGCCGAATGAAGCCTATGACCGTCTGGTGAATTTGCTCCAATATACTCGCGCAAACATCGTTCGCATGGATCCGGCCAATCATGATAAAGTGGTCGGGGCCATCAGCCACTTGCCGCACATTATTGCTGCTGCGTTAGTCAATCAAGTGTCGGAATACAATGAGCACAATCCTTTGTATAAGCGGTTAGCCGCCGGAGGGTTTCGCGACATTACGCGCATCGCTTCTTGCGATCCGATCATTTGGCGGGATATTTTGCTCAATAATCGCGAGATCTTGCTTGATCTTCTGAAAGATTGGAATCAGCAGATGGAACGTTTTGTGCGTCTG
The DNA here is from genome assembly GCA_937983035.1 of uncultured Paenibacillaceae bacterium. Taxonomy (GTDB): domain Bacteria; phylum Bacillota; class Bacilli; order Paenibacillales; family CALAME01; genus CALKAN01. Next base: position 1,429 of record CALKAN010000314.1, read on the forward strand.
TTGGAACAAGGAGACGGGCAAGGGATTGAACAGGAGTTCATTCGAGCGAATCAATTCCGAAGCACGATGCCGGAACGGAAAAAAGGACTGCTCTTATCTGCTTATGATCTGTATGTGGATATTCCCGATCATCCTGGAATGATCGGCGAAATCGCCACCCAATTAGGCAATCGTTCCATTAACATCAAAAATTTGCAAGTGATGGAAAATCGTGCAGACGTGCCGGGCATTCTAAGACTTTCTTTCGACAATGAGAAGGAAATGAAACAAGCCGAAGAACTGCTGAGGCAGCTGCAATATGAAGTTCGCAAATAATGCAAGACGAGCAGGCTCGGAAACGGCACTCATTTATCGTGCAATTTCCGAGCTTTTGCCCGTTCACGCTCAAAACAGCAGGCAAGTTGGAATTTGTCGGGATTTTGACTCATTATTAAAAAAAAATAAAAAATGATTGACAAAATGAAAACGTATACATATACTATAAGTACAGTATGGTTTCTCTCCACTCCTATCCGAACGATTATTTTGTGCACAGCATTGTGCAAATCGCCTAAATATTTTAGGCGATTTTTTTTGTTGGTTGATGGTCTATTCTATCAAAAGGTATGATAGAATCTAAGATAGATGTTTGTCGATTCTTGGACTAGTTTGGCATACGCCTTTTTTTACATATTATATCGAAACTTTTTGCTCCCTTTCTGGTATTAGTTTATGAAGGATGCGACCGGGGACCGGGAAAGGGGAGCGAAATCAGTTTCAGGAGGTTTGTTTCCCGTGACCGATTCCCAATTGATCAGAGAAATTAAAGATGGAAATGTCGAGCTGTATTCTGTTCTAATTGAACGGTACGAGAAGAAAATCCTGGCCTTTATATATAACATGTTAAAGAGCGCGCGACTGGAAGCAATTACGGAAGACTTGTGCCAAGAAACTTTCTACAAGGCTTATCGCAGTTTGAACACGTTCCGCGAGGTGGAAGCAGCGTTCTCAACTTGGCTGTACACCATCGCCAGGAATACCGTGCTAAGCGAGCTTAGGAAGCAGAAAGCCATAAACGTATCGTTGGACGATTACAGTTACGATCTGAAGGCTCCGTCTGAAACTGCGCCGGAAAATACGATTTTGCGAAATGAAAAAGTTCGCATGGTTAGAGAGGCGATCAACAAGCTTCCAGAAAAGCAGCGTTCGGCTTTAATCTTAAGAGAGTACAATCAGCTCGATTATCAAGAAATCGCAGCGATCCTGGGCCAGACGGTCAGCTCTGTCAAGTCTCTCTTGTTCCGAGCGAGAGCAAGCGTGCGAAATCACTTGGAACCTTACTATGTAGATACGATATATGAGGGATATGAAGGGATGAATCACCGATGAAATGCAGTGAAGTACAGGAATTGCTTCCGCTGTATTGGGACTTGCCCGATGACGATTGGAATAAAAAGCAAGTAGATGTCCATTTAAAACAATGTCCTGTTTGTACTGCAGATTTTAAAATTTGGGAGGACAGCAGACAACTGATTACCGCTCAATTCCCCGAAATAGATCCAGCCCCAAATGGACAGATTTCCAAGAAAGTGATGGACCGCATCTACGCGGATGAGTCCTGGCGCATACCGATACCAGAGAGAATGTATTCTTTCTCCTACCGCTTAAGACGCAATTTGAATGTAGTGATTTCTTTTTGTCTCGCGTTGTTCACCATTAGTTTAGTATATTCATTGTTGGAAACGTCGGCAGAGGCCGATTATTCGTCCGAAATGACCAGATTTGTGCCTGTTGCCGTCGCTTCGATTGACGATGACTGGGTATCGATTCAAAGCTCCAGCATGCAAGGCGTTCCTGTGGCGAGCATTCACGATCCGATCGTTTGGCGAATCAATCCGGCCGAATCTTATCCGGATTATTTGCTTGTCGTTTCCATTATCGGTTTTATTGCGACGATTCTTGTATTAAGCTGGTTGTCGCGCGTTAAATCATAGGAATAAGCAAGTCTTCTGTATTGATGCCGTCAGAAGTCTCCTGTACAGGAGGCTTTTTTTGTGTTTATGAACAAATTGTGCTTTCTGCAGGTTTAATTTTACAGAAGCCGCTCCATAATGGTAGTAAGAAGCACGACTGCTGAGGAGGGCATGAAATGAACTTAGCAGATATGCTGAGCTACGCGGACATCCAAAGTCTCAGCGCCATCGCCAAGCACTACAATTGCGAATGCAGCACGAATTCCAAACATGAGCTGATCCAAGCGATTTTAAACGCGGTCAATCGGAAAGATGTCGTGGAACAAACGATTGAGAGCTTGTCCGAGACAGATTTGAAGTTTTTGAACACCTTTTTGTTTGAACAAAGAGAATTGTTCACATTGGAAGAATTGATTGCGCGTGTTGTGCAAGTGCGATCTTCCAGCATCCCAGCCGAGCCGGCAGCGGAAGAAACCGAAATCAAGCCGAGGCAAATCGTTTCAAAGTACAAGGAAAGAGGCTGGCTGTTTAACGGGGTCAATGCCAAAACGAAATATTTGTTCCAATTTCCGAAAGATTTAAAAGATAAGTTTGGCGATACGCTGCAGCGCAAATTTGAACGCGGTTTAGCATATACGGGAGATCCGGCGTACTATCGCGACTACCATCTGCTCATATTGGATGACGTGCTCGTATTTTTAAATTATGTAAACAAGGAAGAAATCAGGCTGACTTCAGACGGAGTGCCTTACAAGAGGCAATTGCAGCAGATGCTGGAGATGATGAATGTGCCGGAAGAGCTGCCCGGCAAAACAGCTTGGCGGTTCGGATACGGGCGCAAGTACAAGTTTTATCCGGAACGTTTTTCACTGATCTATGATTACTGTTACTATAATGAGTACATTTTGGAACAAGAGGATCAGCTGATGCTTTCCGATAAAGGTCTCAGCAAAGTCCAGCGAGGAGAAAAAGATTCGCTCGTCGACATGTATCGATTTTGGCTCAGATTGTATAAAAATCCGATTTACAATTTGCCCGCCATTGTGCATTGGGTAAATCGATTGGCGCATGATTGGGTGACCGTGCAATCTTTGAAAAAAGTGCTCTGCCCGTACATCAAAAAATTTTACTATGATTCGCCGGAAGATATATTTGCTTATCGCATATTGAAAATGATGCAATATCTTGGGCTCGTGAGAATCGGGGGCAATCAAGCTTCCGAAGAGCCAGTTCCGGAAGATGCGGTCGTGCAGATGACAGACATTGGCAAAAAAGTGATCCGAGGAATCTATGTGCATGATGATGAGACGATTCCTTTGTTGGAATAAATTCAAGGCTGCGTTCTGCTTGTTCCATCAAGCAGGCATACATACATTAACAAGCCTGGCAGGTCATGAACCTAATGCAACCGTGCACTGAAGGCATATGCTTTAAATAAGCGAATCCATTTGAAAGGGTGGTGTTTCATGAAAAAAATGAGTATCATCTATGAAGCGCTCCTGGAATTGCACGCAGAAATGATTTGGGATCAATCCATCCGAAATTACCGTGAGAAGCAATTGCAAGAGGAGATCGACCGCGCTTTGCTTGCAAGGGATCAAGAAAAGTTTTACAAGCTTACGGAAGAATTGAAACAATTAAAAAATCATTGAACGTTTATGATTGCACCTAAAGGAAAGCTGGTCCTGCTTTCAATATCAGGACGCAGCTTTTTTTGTGCTTTGAATTGGTAAGGGAAACCGGACTGTGCTAGAATGAATGAAGTTGAAACGAAAGGAAGGCTGTGCATGAAATTCAGCGAAATAAAAAAAGAAGAATGGATAGAACTGAAGCCGTACTTAGACACATGCCTCATCCCTTATGCAGGTTTAAAAGGCGATGAGGAGCCTTGGGCAGTGACCGAGCGGTTGGAGCAGCTGCGGGATGTGATGGATTTGGTTGAACGTCCTTTTGCAGGAAGGGTCGTGACGTATCCAGCCGTTCAGTATTGTTTCCGCGACGACGAATTTGCGCTGCAGCTGTTGGCATCCATCGCAGAAAATTTGAAGTCCGGCGTCTTTAAATTTGTCGTTGTCGCTGCGCCTGCGCCAATCGACGGAGCCGAAAGCGCGCCGCAGATCGATCTTGTCATTCATCCAGGGATGGAAAGTGCGGATGTTCAGGATAAAATTTTGGAACTTTGGGGAAAATAGGCCAGACGATGTTTTTGTGACAAATTGATAACATTTTTCTGCATCCTTTGTTTTCTTCGAGGAATTTCGTCTGATCTTTCTTGACGCTCCCGGGGTACTGAGCTATTATAATTTATGTCCTAGATCAATTGTGCGATTAATGTCGGAATTCGACTTTGAGATACATCGTAAAGGGGGTTGGCGAGAACAATGAGCGATGAAATGAACCAAGAACAACAATTGCAGCCTAAACGGCCGGGAAAACGCGAAATGTCCCGACGTCAGTTCCTTTCTTACACGTTAGGCGGAACCGGTGCGTTCATGATGAGCTTGCCGTTGATCTTTAATTTGCGTTTCGCTGTTGATCCGTTGCTGCAGAAAGGCGGAGGCAGCGAATTCGTAAAAGTCGTGGAAGAAAGCAAGATCACGTCAGAGCCGCAAGTGTTCAAGTTTGACAAAGAGGTCATTGACGGGTGGTACAGATCAAGACCGACGTTTGAAGCTTGGATTTCCAGAGATGAAAACGGGGAAATTTTCGCTTTGTCACCGATCTGCAAACACCTCGGGTGCACAGTAAACTGGAACTCGCACAGTTCTTATCCGAACGAGTATTACTGTCCGTGCCACGGCGCACATTATACGAAAGACGGCAAAGCGCTTGCCGTGTCACCGCTTCCGCTGGACGAGTACGAAGTCAAAGTGGAAAATGGTTATGTATACTTGGGCAATGTCATTCCAAATACTAGGGTCTAAGGAGGCGTATGTAACAGATGTTGAAAGCAATATATAACTGGATTGACGAACGTCTGGATATCACGCCGTTGTGGAGAGATGTAGCAGATCACGAAGTTCCTGAACACGTTAACCCTGCCCATCACTTTTCCGCTTTCGTATACTGTTTCGGCGGACTGACGTTTTTTATTACTGTCATCCAGATTTTATCCGGCATGTTTCTGACCATGTACTACGTTCCGGACATCATCAACGCGTATCACAGCGTCGATTACTTGCAGCATAAAGTTGCTTTCGGAAGCTTGGTTCGAGGCATGCACCATTGGGGAGCAAGTTTAGTAATTGTAATGATGTTTCTACATACCCTTCGGGTTTTCTTCACAGGCGCGTACAAAGCTCCGCGTGAAATGAACTGGGTAGTAGGAATGCTGATCTTTTTCGTGATGTTGGGACTGGGCTTCACAGGTTATTTGCTGCCTTGGGACAACAAAGCATATTTCGCAACCAAGGTCGGCATTCAAATGGCTGCCTCCGTGCCTATTGTAGGAGATTATATTGCAACCTTCTTGCAAGGAGGAGACGTTGTCGGCGCCGAAACATTGACTCGTTTCTTTGCGTTGCATGTGTTCTTCTTGCCGGGAGCCCTGCTCGCATTGTTGGCGGCTCACTTCATCATGATTCGCAGACAAGGCATTTCTGGTCCGCTGTGATTCAAGCTTTAATCAGTCATTGCAATGTGGAAGG
>CALKAN010000315.1 GCA_937983035.1 uncultured Paenibacillaceae bacterium
TCGAAATCGTCCAGCGATAAGTCTGCACCTGCCGCATGCGCAATGGCGGTCAAAGGCAAAAACGCATTGGTTGACCCGCCCAGCGCCATGACGAGCGTGATTGCATTTTCAAATGCTTCTTTCGTCATGATGTCTTTCGGATAAATGCCCCTGCGCAACAGCTCCGCCACTGCTTTGCCAGCTTCAAAGCAATCTTGTTTTTTTGCAGGTGAGATCGCAGCATTCGATGAGCTTCCCGGCAAGCTCATTCCCATCGCTTCGATGGCGGCAGCCATCGTATTCGCGGTGTACATTCCTCCGCACGAACCCGCCCCCGGGCAGGCGTGACATTCCACGTTGTACAGCGCCTGCTTGTCAATCGCCCCGGCATTGTATTGTCCAACGGCTTCAAAAGCTGAGACGATATCCAGATCTTTGCCTTCCAATTTGCCGGGCTGAATCGTCCCCCCGTACACAAATACGGCCGGCAAATTCAAGCGGCCAATTGCGATCATGCATCCGGGCATATTTTTATCGCAGCCGCCGATCGCTGCCAACCCGTCCAGCCTTTCCGCACTGACCACCGTTTCAATGGAATCTGCGATAATTTCCCGGCTGGGCAAAGAATACCGCATCCCCTCGTGCCCCATGGAAATGCCGTCGGAAACGGTGATCGTGTTGAAAATGAGCGGCGCTCCGCCGCCTTCGGCTGCTCCTTCTTTCGCCTTTTTCGCCAATTCGTCAATGTGCACATTGCAAGGCGTCACCTCGCTCCAAGTGCTCGCAATGCCGATCATCGGCTTTTTGAAATCTTCATCTTTGAAGCCGACAGCCCTCAGCATAGCCCGATTAGGCGTTCGGTTCACTCCTTCGCTGATCGCTTTGCTTCGTATGCGCAAATCTTTTTCATGGCCTGCCATCGCAAACATTCCCTTCCATGCACAATTTTTAACGCTTCAATTTTTTACAAAAATCTCCATCGTATATCTTTAGACATGAGTACATACATATTTACCATAGAACGTTCATACAAAGGAGTCACCATGAGAAATGACAACCGCAAACATGTGACGTTTCTTTGGATTCGCGATCCGAGCCGTCCTGTAAAATGGATCCGGTTTCGAAAACATTTCATCTGGTTGTTCTCTATCATGATGTTCATGACCGTTTCATCATCTATCTATTACCATATTCTGGTCGATCAAAACAATAAATATGAAATCAGCCGCTTGCTCGAACTGCAAAACAAAGAATATGAGCAGTATTTAAGTCACATCTCGAACAAAGACGAGTACATTTCTTACTTGCAGCATGAATTATTTTTGCTGAGCGAACAAGCCAAATCCGTCCAAACGAAATTAATGGAGCTTCAACTGCTTGAAGAAGAACTGCTGAACTTAATCTCTGCCCAAGATCCGAACAAATCTGCAAAAAACATCGTCGCAGCCGCCAGCGTCGAATCAAGCGAGCCGCATGCCGCAGGGGGCGCAGACCAGATGCCAAAACCTGAACATTGGGAAGAGCTGATGGCCGTTACAGGTGAAAAACTGCATCACCTGCAAACAGACATGACAAAACTGTCTGCCAGATTCGAACAATTAAAGCAAGAACTATTGGAACAGGAAAGAAAGCTGCGCTATACCCCAAGCATATGGCCGGTCAAATCCCGCACCATCAGCTCTGGCTACGGCATTCGCCAAGATCCTTTCACTCGGCGCGCGAGCTTTCATTCAGGCATTGATATTGCCGGAAAAACCGGAGATCCGATCTATGCCGCTGCAGACGGCTCAGTTGCAGAAACCGGCCGAGACAACCAGAAAGGCAATTACATTCTGATCAGGCATGACTACGGTTGGAGCACGATGTATATGCATTTAAACCGCATTGATGTTCAAGAAGGAGAAGCGGTAACAAAAGGACAGCAAATCGGGCAAATGGGATCGACGGGGCGAAGCACCGGTCCGCACTTGCATTATGAAGTTTGGCAAAACGGCACGCCGGTAAATCCGGCAATGCATTTGCCTCACAGCCAGTAAAGAGCGATGATCCGCGTCAAATGCCATTCAAAAAACGATGAGCTGTGATCACAATTCCGGCTTTCATTTGGAAAAGGAGGCGTTCGATCATGTTTAAGAAAGAAAAAGAAGCAAATATTAATCCGGATGCGACCGATACGGTCATTGGAGAGAGCAGCCGGATCGAAGGAAACATCACCACGAAAGCAAGCTTGCGCATCGAAGGGCAAGTGGTGGGAGACATTGAGACGGAAGGCGATGTGACCATCGGCAAAAAAGGAGCGGCCAATTCCCGCATTACAGCGAGAAACGTATTGAATGCCGGCACAATCAGAGGATCTGTCACGACAAAAGGCGAACTGACCATTACCGAGACCGGAAAAATGTACGGAGACATTCATGTTGCGTCACTGAATATCGTATCAGGCGGTCAGTTCCACGGCACAAGCGAAATGAGCAGCATCGAGGACCGTTTAGCCGATGCAGCCAAGACGGATGACACAGGAGTTAAGCCGGCAAACAAAGCGGAAGAGGAAAAGCATGAGCGGCCGCATTTGCATAAAGTCGAAGGCAGAAAAAACGATAAGCACGGCAAAAAAGCGGCCTTTGAGCAGAAGAAGGCCGCCAGATAATCATTTTTCATTTGGATGACGATTGATTTTTCTGCTCTACTTTTCCTAAGAAAATTGCCAAAACAAAACCAAAAACGAAACAAACCAGAGAAACGACAAACAGCACCCCGCCGCTCGGAAAGCCGGGGAATACAACAAAAGCTGAACCCCCTACAAGTCCAATGATCGCAGCATTGGTCGCGGCGGGAAATCTCTCTAACAGATAAGATACGAACTTGCTCGTCAAGAGCAATCCGACCGCGATCCCCGCGCCGACGACAAATAGAATCGATATTTTAAAATGCGAGAGAGCGTGAATGACCGTCGGATAAACGCCGAGAAGCAACATAACGAACGAGCCGCTGATGCCCGGCAAAATCAAAGCAGCGCTCGCCAGCCAGCCGGATATAAACAAAAATGCCGTGTTTGCCGGCGTCAGCGCATCGATGACGGTTCCCAGCCCGTCTTCGCGAATGAACCTGGTCAGCGCAATGGCGATCGCTGCAACAACAAGCAGCGCATAATGCGGCATGCGAAACGATCTCTTATAATCAGCTCTTTTAAATAAGTTCGGAACAATGCCGACAATAATGCCAAAAAAGAAGAAGAATGCGGGCTGCGGATAATGTTCCAGCAATGTCTCGATCACACTGCTGAATGTCAGCAACGCGGCTCCGATTCCGATCCCGAGCGGTATAAGAAACAACAAGCTTCGCTTCCATCGGGAAGGATGCATGAGCCCGCTCAGCGCATCAACAAATTTGTGATAAA
>CALKAN010000316.1 GCA_937983035.1 uncultured Paenibacillaceae bacterium
TCGCTTTCTGATGTACGGATTTCAAATCGTCCAAATGTTCGAACAACGCTTTCGTCAGCTTGTAAGCCAATTCTTCTTCGATCCCTTCCCGAATGATCAACTGGGCTTTTACGGCGACCGTTTTTACGGTTTCGTCGAAGCCGGTGTAAGTACCGCCTTCAATGACCTGCTCCGCGTAATATGGATATTTTTCAATCAAAGCATTGATTTTATCATCTTCGATATTCACGATCCGCACCCCGACCGTTGCTGCCAATTCACTGACCGCAGACGTAGGCGTGCCTGCCGTAACAAATGCGGCATCCAGCGTGCCGTCTTGAATATAGCTGGCAGAGTCGCCGAAACTTAATCGCTGCACTTGTCCTAAGTCCGCTTCACTCATTCCGTGAATCTCCAATATTTGATGCGCGTTTGCTTCCGTGCCGCTGCCGGGCGCGCCGATGGAAACCCGTTTGCCCGCTAAATCTTCTACGCTGCGGATGCTGCTGTTTTTCGGCACGACAATTTGAATCGTCTCATTATAAAGCGATGCTACGGCACGGATATTGTCAATGGCGCCGTCCTCCGCAAACATCAGCGTGCCTTTGGACGCATAATCGGCAATATCGCTCTGCACTAGAGCGAGATCAACCTCTTCGCTTTTCAGCAAATGCATATTTTCCACGGATGCTCCCGTGCTTTCCGCAACAGCGTTTACCACATGCTTTGTAAATATTTGCGCCATTCCTCCCCCCAGCGGATAGTACGTGCCGGAAGTGCCGCCAGTTGCGATGCTGATGGAATTGCCGGCGTTAGAACAAGCTGTGAACAGGCCCAGACAAACCAATGCTGCGATCGCCAACACTGTTTGAAACTTTTTCATCATTCCACCCCGTTTCTTTCAATGTGTATCATAATATAACTAAGCGCTTCATTCGTCTTGTATGCTGCATCCCTCCTCCCGGTTCCGCAGTCTGATTCTCACTCGTCAGGCTATTAGTGTCACAACTGCTTTAATTACAAAAAAAAAAAGATTTTCCAACATTTGAAAAATCTCTCCATTTTACATTAGAATACGAATTTGTTTTGTGTCAATCCGCTTCATTTCCTGAATTTGGTTAATATTCCTGGGCCTATTGTCCTTCATCGCCTTTTCGATGCTATCCCTTAATGCGGTGTTTTTCGGCTTTGAATCAACTCTAAGCATCTGATGCTTGCTCAGCAAAAAAAGCAATGAACATGACATTTTCAGCCATTGTTTCGCTGGCGGCCTCGATCATGCTGCTCATTCTGCTGTCCGTTCAACCTGGCAGAACATAACAACACAAAAAGGAAATACGGCAAACAAGGCGAATATTAGGACAAGTTACATGCAAACGCTGCATTGCAAAGGAGGCAAAAATCAGGTGCACGCATTTGAAAGACTGCATAGACGGATTCAGGAGAAAACAGAAAATCCGGCTGCGAAACCGGTCACCTATGTTGCCATTGGAGACAGCGTCACTCAAGGCGCCATGGAGCTCGGCGTCATCGAGCATAAACAGGTGTACCACCAGCTGCTTAGGCTGCGAATTGCCAAACGATATCCTAACTGCATACTTAATGTGATCAACGCCGGAGCAAGCGGAGAAACAGCCGATCAATCGAGAAAAAGATGGGAGCGCGATGTCCTCCGTTTTGACCCTGATTTGGTCACGATTAAATTTGGACTCAATGATGCTCATGAAGGAGAACAAGGTTTGGACAAATTCATTCGCTCCATCGAAGACCTTATTTATCAGATCCGAACAAAGACGGAAGCGGATCTATTGCTGCTTACGCCGAATATGATGATGAAAAAAGAAAATCCCCGCATTGCAGAAGGACATCGGCATCATATCCCGAGATTTGTGCAGCTGCATGAACAAGGTCACTTAGCGCGATACGTCGAAGCCCTCAGAACATTCGCAGCAGAACAGTCCGTGCCGCTGTTGGACGCATATGCGATGTGGGAATCGATGGAGCAAGAAGGGATTGATATTCATGACCGATTGGCCAACGGCATCAATCATCCAGATCGGCAGTTCCATGAACAGCTGGCCGCGTCAATGGAGCAATTTTTATTCAATCAATCATAAAATATTTGCATCCGGCCTGAACCAGTTTTGTTGTTGAAGCGCATGTCAGCTGCATCGTTATTTCAATAAACGGGAGCAGAATAAAACGAGATTGGGGTGGTCATTTTGAAAACAATCAGGAATGCTTTTCTCTGTCTTTTTATGATCATATTTCTTGCATCGTGCACGGAACAACAGGCAGATCTTCATCAAATCGCGGCAATTGTTGAAGGCAGAGAAATCACCTTATATGACGTGTGGACGCAATATAAAATTACGGATGAAAACATCGAAATTTACCTGAAGGAAGAAACAGTCATAACGGAAGCGAAGGAAAATGACATTCGGATCACAGACGAAGAGAAAACAAAACTCATCGAACAAATGAAATGGTTTTTTCCATTTAAAGAATCTGAATTTTTCATCCGTCAAGCAGAAGCTGCAGGGATCGCCGCGGAAGATTATTATGAAATTTGGATCACAAATTATGCCGTGCGAAATGAACATATCCAAAGATGGATCAAAGAAATGTTTGGCGAGCCTGCTTCCATTCATGAAGCGGATGCATGGGGGAAAATGATTGAGGATGAAATAAACGAATTATATGATTCTTACATCAGGGAAGGGAAATTGATTTTAAAATGATGATCATCTAACGATGAATGACGGCAATCGAACAAAAAACCGTTGGTTAACTCAAAATTTGCCGATGAAGCGAAACATTTGGAACATCTTGTCGTATTTAGTAGTAGTGCATTATTACGAGTCATACATACATTGCGTTCATTATGCCATGCTTATGCAACAGCGAGATCACTAATTCTTCTCTTGTTCATGCTTGTTGAAAGCATCCCATTTTCGGACAGTCATTCGTTTAAAATCGCGCTTCCGCTCTCTTCTTATGCAAGCGCAAACAATAACAATAACAAAGGTGTGTGCCATGTTAAAAAAAGCTCTTCTTGTTGCAAGCTGCGCTGCACTTCTGCTTGCAGGCATTTTTGTTTATCAAATTTTCTCCAGCCTCTCTGATTTCGGCATCGATACGAACGCAGTCATTGTCGATGAATATTATCAGCAGCGCATCGATCAAAGCAAACGGCAGAATACAGGCCATCGGAATGATCGCGCAACTGCCGATGATCCAGTTGATCATCAGACGCCGCAGCCGGAACATTATTATGTTCTGGTTATCGGATTGGATACGAGAGGCGATGTGCTGACTCTGAACACCGATTCGATTCATGTGGCCCACATTATTCCTGAAGTCGATTCGATCAAACTTCTCTCCATTCCGAGGGATACGAGAGTCAGCAATACGCGCGGCGAAGACACGAAGATCAATGCCGTGTTTGCAGAAGGCTATCAATATGCGCGAAGTCAAGCGATGAAGCGGCCCGAACTGTTAAGCGGCAAAACGATCCGGCTTGGCGATTTTAATATTGCAGAAGAATATGTCAGCAGCGGCATGGTCGTATTGAGAGAAACCGTTGAAGAATATTTGGACATCGACATTGATTATACGTTTCTGATCAACTTTCAGACGGTCGTTTCTCTCGTAGACTTCGTCGGCGGCATCGAAATCGACGTAGAACGCGACATGTACTGGCAAGACAATGCAGACGGAACCCATATTCACTTTGAAAAAGGCCTTCAGTTGTTGGATGGAGAACAAGCGCTGAATTATGCGCGTTTTCGGAAAGATCTTCGCGGAGAGGAATACGACTCCAACGATTTTGAGCGGGGAGCGCGCCAGCAAAAAATTATGGTGACGCTGCTCGAACAGCTCAATTCTTGGAACAACATTACGAAAATTTCTGAAATACTCGACATCGTCACCGCCAATGTAAAAACAGACATGCCGCGGTCAACGATGCTCAGCATGGCGAATAAGTTGTACGGCAACATTTCAAGCAGCAATGTGGAATCGATCCCGTTTCCAGGAAACTGGGGCGGCCGCTATGTCGATATTGAGCCGGAAGATTTGGAACGGATCAAGCAGCAATTTTCCTCGATCGGCCGCATTTCTCGCGCTGATACTGCGAAAAACCGAAATATTGCGGATGAATCAGATCCGAGCACGAGAGCAGAAGCCGACAGGGAGCCGCGAACTTAACATGCAATGGAGCCGGAATGCATGCCGAAAAGAATGCAGCCGGCTCCTGTTTTTTTGAATGACAAAGATTTTTTACGGGCACAGGCGGCCGTCAGCATGGAACCTCGTGCATAAATAAAGGAAAATGACGCTGTTTGTGGAATATAGTTGTATAACAATGAAGGAATGGCGGTGCTTATGATGGAGCTGAAAAACGTATCAGAACTGGCCAAGCGCGTGAAAGAAAACGTGCAAAAAGTGATCGTCGGCAAAGAAGAAGTCATTGAGCAATTGTTCATTGCCTTGATCGCGGAAGGACATGTGCTGCTGGAAGACGTGCCGGGAACGGGAAAAACGCTGCTGGCCAAATCGATGTCCCGTTCCATTGCCAGCGATTTTAAACGGATTCAGTTTACGCCGGACCTGCTGCCGAGCGATCTGATCGGCATTCATTTTTTTAATCAGAAAGAATCGAAGTTCGAATTCAGGCCGGGACCACTGTTTACGAACATTTTATTGGCGGACGAAATCAACCGGGCGACGCCGCGCACGCAATCCAGTCTGCTCGAATGCATGGAAGAGAGGCAAATTACGATTGACGGCGTCACCCATCAGCTGGAGCGGCCGTTTTTCGTCATCGCCACTCAAAATCCCGTCGAATCGCACGGGCCATATCCTTTGCCCGAAGCGCAGCTCGATCGCTTCTTAATGAAGATCAGCATCGGTTACCCGAAGGGGGACGAAGGCGTTGAAGTGCTGCGCCGCTTCATCGGACATCAGCCGCTGCAACAGCTCGAGCCGGTGGCGAGCATAGAAGAAATCACGGCTGCGCAGAACGTCTATGCTTCTGCAGCCATTCATGACGATCTGCTTAAGTACATCATGGACATGGCGGAAGCGACGCGCAATCACCCGGATGTCGTGCTCGGCGTCAGCCCGCGGGGCATGCAAGCGCTGGTGAAAACCGCACAAATTAAAGCAGTGCTCAGCGGACGAGAGTACGTCACGCCGGACGATATTAAAGCGATGATTCGACCGGTGTGGGCGCATCGGCTCATTCTGAAGGCGCGGACTGCGGCAAGGGAAGATTTCGCAGGCCAGCTCGTGGAACGAATTGCCGAAACTACGCCCGTGCCTTCGGAAGATCGACTGCAGCATGCCGTTTCTGCCGGCGCAGTCGATGAAAATCTCGTGGAGCAGTTGGCGAAGAAGGAGCAAGAATAAACATGATATGGCTTCTGATCGCGACTGTTGCCATTTTAGTGCTGCAAAGCATATTGTTTACCGCCTTTGCTTTTCAGCGGCTTTCTTATGAGCGCACGTTTGATCGGAAAGCATGTTTTGCCGGAGATGAAGTCGGGCTGATCGAAACGATCACAAACCGCAAATTTTTGCCGCTGCCGTGGGTGATCTTGGAGTCGACGATGCATTCCAGCCTGCGCTTCCACTCCAGCCGCAACTTGAAAATCAGCGAGGGCATGATGTACCAATATCATCGCAGTTTTTTCAGCATCTTGCCCTATATGCAAATTCGGCGCAAACATCGCATCACTTGCACCAAGCGCGGCTGCTTTCGCTTAAATTCAGTTTCGATCACGACCGGCGATCCGCTCGGCTTCCACAAAGTTTCGCGCAGTTTGCACTTGAATGTGGAACTGCTCGTCTACCCGGAAATATTGGATGCCGGCGAACTGCCCGTGCCAACCCGCTGGATGGGCGAAATGGCGACCGATCGATGGACAACTGAAGATCCGTACTTAATCTCGGGCACGCGCGAATATCGCTTCGGAGACCCGCTGCACCAAATTCATTGGAAAGCGACTGCGCGCACCGGCGAGCTTCAAGTATTCAACCGGGAGCATACCGCGGACCAAACGCTGATGGTATTTGTCAATTTCGATATT
>CALKAN010000317.1 GCA_937983035.1 uncultured Paenibacillaceae bacterium
TTCCGTCATTGACCCTTCTTGCTTCGCCTGCTCTTCCTGATTGGCTTCATTGCTCGGCTGATTCACGCTGCCAGCATCCTGCTTCTCGTTATCGCTCGTGCAAGCAGCAAGCACCAGCAGCGCTGCCAATAATAGGAATAATAATGCCTTTCCTTTTGCGAACATTGCTTTTTTCAAATTGCTTCTCTCCCTTTATATGGTCATCTCACAGCACAAAAGATAGAAATACAGACAGCAACCGTCCATAGAATGCGTCAAAAAATGACACAAAAAAACCCTCCGACGAGGTTTCGGAAGGCTGCACAGCATGACAATGCCCTTGCGCCTTGAATGATAGATCCGAGATCTGTGCCTTTGCCTAAGCACCAAGGGGCTTCCATGCTGATTAGCTTCGTCCTTTTCCTCGAAGGATCGCCAAGCTTCTCTTGCAGGCAGGTCTCCTGACTTATGGCTTACAACCTTCGCCTTCCCATCCGCAATGCACGCGAACAGTGGCATTTTCGAAGGCTGCATGGCCAATCACAGTGGCGGGACCGTGCCGGATTCTCACCGGCTTCCCTTTTAACCCTGCCTTCGTTTTCAAGCAAACATCCAGCAGGGCACCTGCAGAGCATCATATGAATTTGTCCATAAAATATCAATTTTTACTATGAATGAGCGCTCATTTGGTTTCATTATACATGCAATGACTCATTCGCGCAATTGTTATCCGCCGTTTTGCAATCGTTCGTCATACATCAGTTGGATTTGAATGCCAAACGGGTCCTCGATAATTCCATACGCTTTACTAAACACAGTGGCGGATAACGGAAGGATGATCCTCACGCGGTCATCCATTATCAAGCTTTTGTAAAAGCTCTCAATTTCGTTCAAATCAGAACTTTGGATACATAAGGAGAAGTTATTTCCTTTCCTATATTGTTCACTTACATCCATCGTATCTTCCGCCAGCATGATCTTTGTCTTGCCGATGGCTAAAACGGAGTGAGCAATATGATGCCTGTTATCCTCATTCATTCGAAATGAACGATCACGTTTCGCCATGTCTTCGTAGGTGACCAGGAGCAATTCTTTTGCTTGAAAATGCAGCTTGTAAAAATCAATGGCTTCTTGCGCCCTTCCGTTCATGGATAAAAATATTGCTGTTTCCAGCGTTTTACTCATCATTTTGGCCTCCTTATTTATGATTTCGTTGCTAACAACTTGATATCCACCCAAGTTTGATTGTAATCTTTAATGGTATCAAAACATGACACCTTTACCAAAAAAAAGAGGTTTGAATAATGAATAAATCAGAACGATTAAATGACATGATCCGATACCTTAACGGCAAAGAGTTCTTTCATTTGCATGATCTTATGGAGAAATATCAGATTTCAAAAAGCACAGCGCTGCGAGATATTAAAGCTTTAGAGCTGTTGGGAATGCCGATTTTTGCGGAATATGGCAGATATGGACGTTACAGAATCCTAAAAAATCGTCTGCTGGCCCCGATCATGTTTACAATGGATGAAATGTATGCACTTTACTTTGCCATGTTGACATTAAAATCTTATCAATCTACCCCATTTCATTTAAGCGTCGATCAACTCAAAGATAAGTTTGAAAGTTGTCTTTCTCCAAAGCAATTGGAGCAAATCGAAATCATGAAGAGGGTGCTGCAGTTTGAAATGAACCAGCATCATCATGAAAGTCGATTTTTGGATAAAATCTTGCAAAGCATTTTAAACGAGAACAATTGCACGATTCAATATTCCACAAACAACGAAGAAAAATGCTGCCATGTTCAATTTTTCAAAATTTCTGCCAAGTTTGGTCAATGGTATGCGTCGGGGATTGATCTTAAAACGAATCAATACAGAGTGTTTCGATGCGATCGAGTGACAAGCATAGTGGAAGAAAGCATGAAATCTCCTTATTCCATCGATGATTTATTGAGTCGCACGTTAGATTTTTATCGCTCCAAGTCCAGCATTGACTTTGAGGTGGAAATTGATGAAAAAGCAAAAGATATTTTTTATAAAGAACATTATCCTTCGATGAACATCGAGATTGGGAATAGAACGGTTATCAGGGGATTCTATAATTCAGGAGAAGAGTCGTTCATCGCTGATTATTTTATAAAATTTGGCAATCAGGTTGTATCGGTGAAACCGGAGTCTTTGCGAAAACAGATCCAGGATCGAATAGAGAAACTATTAAATCATTACAAATCAATCTAGATCATTGGGAGTGCCGCAAGATGAAGGGGGATCTTCCGCTTCCTCCGCCAATCCGTTCCTGATTGCGCTGCATGCATCACTTTGTCCAATTTTTTCGCCCCCCGAACGCTGTTTTCCGCGGCGCAGCCATTTGCAGCAGGATGATCTGTTTAAGTCCAAGGTCTCGCAAATCTTTGTGATCGGATATCC
>CALKAN010000318.1 GCA_937983035.1 uncultured Paenibacillaceae bacterium
TGGCCGCTTTGGAAGGCGGAGCAGCTGCGTTGGCAACGGCATCGGGCTCGGCTGCCATTACTTATGCGATTTTAAACATCGCTGAAGCGGGCGATGAAATTGTATCTTCTTCATCGCTCTATGGCGGAACATACAATTTGTTCGTGCATACGTTGCCGAGAATGGGCGTCAAAGTGCATTTGGTCGATTCGAGCGATCCGGAAAATTTCCGCAAAGCCATTACGCCAAAGACGAAAGCGATCTTCGCTGAAACGATCGGAAATCCGAAATGCGATGTGCTGGACATTGAAGCGGTCGCCGCGATTGCGCATGAGAACGGAATTCCGTTGATCGTGGACAATACCGTGGCTTCTCCGTATTTGCTTCGTCCGATCGAGCATGGGGCAGACATCGTCATTCACTCTGCGACGAAATATATCGGGGGACACGGCACATCGATCGGCGGCGTCATTGTAGACAGCGGCAAGTTTGACTGGACGCAAAATGACAAATTCCCGGGATTGACGAAGCCGGAACCAAGCTATCACGGGGCAGTGTTTGCAGAAGCGGCAGGCCCGCTTGCTTATATTATCCGGGCGAGAGTTACTTTGCTCAGAGACACTGGCGCGGCCATTTCTCCGTTTAACGCGTTCATGCTCATGCAAGGCTTGGAAACATTGCACCTGCGCATGGAGCGCCACAGTGAAAACGCGCTGAAAGTGGCCGAGTTTTTGCAGCAGCATGAGGCAGTCGAAAATGTGAGCTATCCGGGATTGCCGTCCCATCCAAGTTATGAACTGGCTAAAAAATATTTGCCAAAGGGACAGTCTGGCATCTTAACGTTTGACATTAAGGGCGGCGAGCAAGCCGGCAAGAAAGTCATCGAATCCGTAAAGCTGTTTTCTCATTTGGTCAACATCGGAGACAGCAAATCTTTGATTTCTCATCCAGCCAGCACGACGCATTCCCAATTAACTGAGCAGGAACTTCTGTCTGCAGGAGTAACGCCTGGCATGATTCGTCTTTCAATCGGGACAGAAGCTGTTGAAGACATCATCGAAGATCTGGATCAGGCGATCCGCGCAGCTGCTCAATCATAAGGATGGATGATGGTGAATCCGCGCAAAGATTGGGACACATATTTTATGGATATCGCTTATATGGCCGCCACAAGATCACGATGCACAAGGCGCAAAGTCGGCGCCGTGCTCGTTCAAGGAAAGAGGCTGATGGGATCTGCCTATAACGGCGCTCCCATGGGAGTGGAAGATTGTTCGGAGGCCGGCTGCTTGATCGTGGAAGAGCTGGAAACGACGATCGTTGACGGACAAGAACAGATCGTGCGGAAACAGCGCTGCATTCGAACGATTCATGCGGAACAAAATTTGCTCTTGTTTACGGATCGAAGCGACCGGGAAGGATCGACGGTCTATGTGACCGATCAGCCTTGCTGGACTTGCTCGAACATGTTGGCGAACAGCGGCATATCCGAAATTGTGTACCATCGTCCTTATTTGAAAGACAGCGACAAGACGGTCGCCTTGATGGGCAGAGTCGGGGTGAAATTGCGTCAGCTGGAAAACTATCAGGCTCCGCCAGGGATTGAATCGGAAATTCAAACAAACGAATAGCCTTAGTTTATAGAAGGAAGCACCTCTTTTTCCATTTAGGAAGAAGAGGTGCTTTTTTGTACAGGAGGGCATGATGCATCATCCGGTTGTTCATTTTTCCGTCATATGGCTTTTGGGAACGTTTCTTATTTTGCATTTTGATTGGTTGTTGTTTGCGGTTTCGACTTTGCTGCTGATCTGTTTGCTCGTTCTTTTTGTTTGCAAAGACAAGAGGCGAATGCGCCAAGCGTTTTTATATTTTCTCTGCTTCACGTTATCTTTGGTTTATAATGCATGGCACGAATCGGAACGGCAGACAAAGATTCCGCAGAGCGAAAGTTCTGAACAGAAAAAATACAGCGGCCAGCTCGTCTCAGTGCCGGCTGCAGACGGCGATCTCGTGCAATTTACGTTGAATTTGACAACATGGAATGAACGTGTGATCGTGCGCCTGAAGCTGATGGATCAGCAGGAGCGGGAAGTCGTCAAGCAATGGAGAAGAGGGGATCGTCTGATCATTGACGGCACGCTGGAGGCGCCGAATGAGGCTTCGAATTTTGGCGCTTTCGATTACCGCCGCTTTTTGCAGAGGAAAAGAATATTTTGGCAGTTGAAGGCAGAAGGGATTCATTCTGTTCAACATGAATCTGATCACAGCGGATGGAACGTGCATCGCATCGTTTCTTATATAGATCAGATTCGTGCGCATTTGCTTGAGAAGACGGAGCGCATATTTTCAAATGAGCATGCCGGCTGGATGCAAGGGATCTTGATCGGTGCCAAAGAAGGGGTCGACCCGGAAACGTATGAGCGTTTTGCCCGGCTCGGCATTTCGCATTTGCTTGCGATCAGCGGATTGCATGTCGGGGTGATGATCGGATCGCTGTTGTGGATTTTGCGGATGCTTGGTTTTCCGCGGGATGTCATGTTTTATATGATGTGCGTTGTCATTCCGTTCTACATATTGTTAACCGGTGCATCACCTTCTGTCGTTCGAGCTGGTTTGATGGCGCTCGCAGGTCTGTATGCATGGCAAAAAGGGAGGCTTAAGGATGCGCTGCTGATATTGAGCGCGGTATTATGGGTTATGCTGTTGTTTCGGCCGGATTATTTGCATGACATTGGATTTCAATTATCGTTTGCGGTAACGGCTGGCTTAATTGTCGGGGTGCCGGCCATAAATAAGCGGCTGCGTCAGCTTCCATCCGCATTGCGGAACGCGCTGGCTGTTACGATCGCTGCTGAGCTCGTCTCTTTTCCGCTGTTGATTTATTACTTTCATCAATACTCATTGTTGTCTTGGCTCGCGAATCTATTGCTCGTTCCGCTCGTAAGCATCATCGTGCTTCCAGGGGGACTGGCGGCGATGCTGCTCAGTTTCTTTTCTGAATCAGCTGCAAAGATCGCCTCGTTGCCGATCGATCGGGTCAATGATATGCTGTTTCATATTGCGGAATGGTTTGATCGATGGACGTTGTTCCATCTGTCTTGGCCCGCGCCTTCCCCTTCTTGGCTGCTGCTGTATTTTGCCGCTTTGCTGGCATTGTTTCACGCATGCCGTCACGGTGCGCAGCCGCATCAGACCGCTATTCCATGGATGCCTCATGCGCAAGCGGATCACAAGCCGGCGGTTCGGCTTCGCT
>CALKAN010000319.1 GCA_937983035.1 uncultured Paenibacillaceae bacterium
TTCACAATTGTCGCAATTTATGGATCAGACGAATCCGTTGGCGGAATTAACGCATAAACGCCGTTTGTCTGCGCTGGGACCCGGCGGATTGACAAGGGAGCGCGCAGGATTCGAAGTTCGCGACGTTCACAACTCACACTATGGCCGCATGTGTCCGATCGAAACTCCCGAAGGACCGAACATAGGATTGATCAACTCTTTGTCTACTTATGCGCGAATCAATGAATACGGCTTTATTGAAACGCCGTATCGAAGAGTAGACCCTGAAACGCACCGCGTGACGGATCAGATCGATTATTTGACTGCGGATGAAGAAGATAACTATGTGATTGCGCAAGCGAATGCGAAGCTGAACGAAGACGGCTCTTTCGCTGAGGAAAACATCGTCGTTCGATACAATAAAAATTCAGACAATATTTTAACGATGCCGCGCGAACGCGTGGATTACATGGACGTATCGCCGAAACAGGTTGTATCTGTGGCGACTGCTTTAATTCCGTTTCTGGAGAACGATGACTCGAACCGCGCGCTCATGGGATCGAACATGCAGCGTCAAGCCGTGCCGCTGCTTGTGCCGGAAGCGCCGCTTGTCGGCACAGGGATGGAGTATCGATCTGCGAAAGATTCCGGCGTCTGCGTCATTTCGAAAACAGACGGCGTAGTGGAGCGGGTTGCCGCGAATGAAATTTGGATTCGCGAACACGGCATCGTGGACGGCAAGAAGGTTGTCGGCGATCTGATCAAATATAAGCTGCAAAAATTCGTTCGCTCCAACCAAGGCACTTGCATCAACCAGCGGCCGATCGTTCGTTTGGGAGATGAAGTGAAGAAAGGCGACATTATCGCTGACGGTCCTTCCACTGAACTGGGTGAGCTGGCGCTTGGAAAGAATCTCGTTGTTGCTTTCATGACATGGGAAGGCTACAACTTTGAAGATGCGATTCTGTTAAGCGAAAGACTGGTGAAGGACGATACGCTTACTTCCATCCATATCGAAGAATATGAAGCGGAGTCCAGGGATACGAAGCTTGGCCCGGAGGAAATCACGAGAGACATCCCGAACGTTGGCGAGGATGCTTTGAAGAACTTGGATGAGCGGGGCATTATTCGCGTCGGTGCGGAAGTGACCGCCAATGATATATTGGTAGGCAAAGTGACGCCGAAAGGCGTGACGGAGCTTACTGCTGAAGAACGCTTGCTTCATGCCATTTTCGGTGAAAAAGCAAGAGAGGTTCGCGACAGTTCGCTGCGAGTTCCTCACGGAACGAACGGAATTGTTGTGGATGTTAAAGTGTTCACTCGCGAAAACGGCGACGAGCTGCCGCCTGGAGTGAATCAACTCGTTCGCGTATATATTGCGCAAAAGCGGAAAATCAGAGAAGGCGACAAAATGGCAGGCCGGCATGGCAACAAGGGCGTCATTGCGCGGATTTTGCCGGAGGAAGATATGCCGTTCTTGCCAGACGGCACGCCTGTAGATGTTGTCTTGAATCCGCTCGGCGTTCCGTCAAGGATGAACATGGGTCAGGTGTTGGAAGTGCACCTGGGCATGGCAGCCAAAGCGCTGGGCATGTATATGGCTACGCCAGTTTTTGACGGCGCCAACGAAGAAGACGTATTTAATACGATGGAAGAGGCCGGCATGCAGCGCAACGGCAAGACGATCTTGTATGACGGCCGGACAGGGGAGCCGTTTGACCGGGAAGTGACCGTAGGTGTCATGTATATGATCAAGCTGGCTCATATGGTTGACGACAAGATTCACGCTCGTTCTACCGGTCCGTATTCTTTGGTGACGCAACAGCCTCTCGGCGGAAAGGCTCAATTCGGCGGTCAGCGATTTGGAGAGATGGAAGTATGGGCGCTGGAAGCTTACGGCGCTGCCTATACGCTGCAAGAAATATTGACCGTCAAGTCCGATGATGTCGTAGGCCGCGTGAAAACTTACGAGTCAATTGTCAAAGGCGAGAACGTACCTGAACCGGGAGTGCCTGAATCCTTTAAAGTTCTTATTAAAGAACTGCAGTCGCTTGGCATGGACGTCAAGATTCTTTCAGAGAACGAGGAAGAAATCGTCATGAAAGAACTGGATGAAGATGATGAGAACAGCAGCGAGAAATTGAATCTGAACTTGGAAGGAACAGAAGCGGGCGCTGAATAAGTTACGGATTAAATCATACTTCGGGAGGGTTGCTCCTTGATGGACGTCAACAATTTTGAATTTATGAAAATCGGTCTAGCATCACCCAGCAAAATACGTTCCTGGTCCCGCGGTGAGGTAAAAAAGCCGGAAACGATCAATTACCGCACATTAAAGCCGGAGAAAGAAGGCTTGTTCTGCGAAAAGATTTTCGGACCGACGAAAGATTGGGAATGTCATTGCGGCAAATATAAACGAGTTCGGTACAAAGGGGTCGTCTGCGACCGCTGCGGAGTTGAAGTTACCCGTCAAAAAGTAAGACGTGAGCGCATGGGGCATATTGAATTGGCTGCCCCTGTCTCGCATATTTGGTATTTCAAAGGAATTCCGAGCCGAATGGGCTTGGCGCTGGATATGTCTCCGAGATCGCTGGAAGAAGTCATCTATTTTGCTTCCTACGTCGTGACGGATCCCGGAGACACCCCGCTGGAGAAAAAGCAGCTTCTGTCAGAGAAAGAATATCGCAGCTACAGAGAAAAGTACGGTTATGCTTTTCAGGCGGGAATGGGAGCGGAAGCGATCAAGCATCTCCTTCAAGATCTTGATGTGAACAAAGAAATTGAAATCTTGAAGGAGGAGCTCCGCACGGCTCAAGGACAGCGCAGAAATCGCACGATTAAGCGATTGGAAGTGTTGGAGGCTTTCCGCCAATCCGGGAATAAGCCTGAGTGGATGATCCTCGATGTTCTCCCGGTCATTCCGCCGGAACTCCGCCCGATGGTGCAATTGGACGGCGGCCGTTTTGCTACGTCTGACTTGAATGATTTGTATCGGAGAGTCATTAACCGCAACAATCGCTTGAAGCGGCTGCTCGATCTGGGCGCGCCGGATATCATCGTTCAAAATGAGAAGAGAATGCTGCAAGAAGCAGTGGATGCGCTGATCGATAATGGACGCCGCGGACGTCCGGTTACAGGACCGGGCAACCGTCCGTTGAAGTCATTGAGCCACATGCTGAAAGGGAAGCAGGGCAGATTCCGACAAAACTTGCTTGGGAAGCGCGTAGACTATTCCGGCCGTTCGGTAATCGTTGTCGGGCCAAACTTAAAAATGTACCAATGCGGATTGCCGAAAGAAATGGCTTTGGAATTGTTTAAGCCGTTCGTAATGAAAGAGCTTGTCAGCAAAGGGCTGGCTCATAATATTAAGAGCGCAAAGCGCAAAGTAGAGAAGGTCAGTCCGGAAGTTTGGGACGTCTTGGAAGAAGTCATTAAAGAGCATCCTGTATTGTTAAACCGTGCGCCTACATTGCACAGACTCGGCATTCAAGCGTTTGAGCCCGTGCTCGTGGAAGGAAAAGCCATTCGCCTCCATCCACTCGTCTGTACGGCTTACAACGCGGACTTTGACGGGGACCAAATGGCGGTGCACGTGCCGTTGTCAGCAGAAGCGCAAGCGGAAGCGCGCATCTTGATGCTTGCATCCGGCAACATCTTAAATCCGAAGGACGGCAAGCCGGTTGTTACCCCGTCGCAAGATATGGTGCTTGGCATCTATTACTTGACGATGGATAATCCGGAAGCCAAAGGAAGCGGGAAAGTGTTCCGCTCGACGCATGAAGTCATATCCGCATATCAGTTAAACCACATTGACTTGCATGCTCGCGTTGCGATTCCTGTCAAAGATTTGAAAAAAGCAGGCTTTACTGAAGAGCAGAAACAAGGTTTGCTTATCACAACGGTGGGCAAAATCATCTTTAATGAGATTTTCCCGGAAGATTTTCCTTACATTAACGAACCGACAGCCAATAACTTGCACGGCGCCATCTCTGACAAATATTTCATAAAAGAAAAAGGCGTCAACATTAAAGAATACATGCTGTCACTGCCGGTCACAAAAGCGATTGGCAAAGATTATTTGGGAGATATCATTACAGAGTGTTTCCGCCTCTATCAGACGACGAAGAGCTCGGTCATCTTAGACAATATTAAGGAAACAGGTTTCACGTATTCAACTAAGGCGGGCATTACGATTGCCGTTGCAGACGTCATTGTTCCGGAAGAGAAAAGACGAATTATGGAAGAATCCGAACAGAAAGTCGAAACGGTTATGAATCAATACCGCCGCGGATTGATTACGAACGAGGAACGCTATGACCGGATTATTTCCATCTGGAGCAATGCGAAAGATGAAATTACGGACATCTTGATGAAGAGCTTGGATCCATACAACTCCATTAATTTGATGGTTGAATCCAAAGCTCGAGGCAATAAATCTCAAATTACGCAGCTTGGCGGGATGCGCGGCTTGATGGCGAACCCGTCAGGAAGAATTATTGAATTGCCGATCAAGTCTAACTTCCGCGAAGGCTTGGACGTACTGGAGTATTTCATCTCCACGCACGGCGCGCGCAAAGGTTTGGCGGACACTGCGCTGCGCACAGCCGACTCCGGTTATCTCACGCGTCGTCTTGTTGACGTTGCGCAAGATGTCATCGTTCGGGAAGAAGATTGTCAGACAGAT
>CALKAN010000320.1 GCA_937983035.1 uncultured Paenibacillaceae bacterium
GCTTCATCGCCTTGTCCTTCACGCTGCTTAAAT
Source organism: uncultured Paenibacillaceae bacterium (assembly GCA_937983035.1). Classification (GTDB taxonomy): domain Bacteria; phylum Bacillota; class Bacilli; order Paenibacillales; family CALAME01; genus CALKAN01. The sequence continues at coordinate 34 of CALKAN010000320.1, forward strand.
CGATCGAAGCGCCGGCTGCAGGCCGGTAAAGTTCTGTCTTCATCACCGTCATGCGCTGGCCTTCCACGCGCACGGCAATTTCAATGTGATCTTCCGCCGGCCGCATTTCAACCGAAATGCGCACAAGGTCAGACGATTCGTTCGCCTCGGTCTCATCAAATACGATCTCTGCCTCATCTTCAAACTGCTGGATCAAATGAGCGGCAGATCGATGAAAATAAGCGTCTAATCCCGCAACTTCCACTCTCACTTGCCGGCTCCTCCCTTTAGTTCAGCCGAATCCAATATCAAGGTCACCGGCCCCCAGTTGTTTAAGCGAACTTCCATCATTTCACCGAATATTCCTGTTTCGACATGAATGCCTTTTTCTTCGAATCTGCGATTAAACAATTGATACAGCTCGATTGCTTGATCCGGCTTGGCTGCTTGCATGAAATTCGGCCTGCGCCCCTTGCGGCAATCTCCGTAAAGCGTAAATTGCGAGACGGACAATATTTGACCGTCTGCTTCCTGCAAGGAAAGATTCATTTTGCCTTCTTGATCTTCAAAAATGCGAAGTCCGGCTATTTTGTCAGCCATGAACAACACATCTTCCGCTTGATCGCTGTGCGTGAATCCTGCAAGCAAAACAAGCCCGCGGCGAATATGCCCGACACGTTCGCCGCGGACTAACACTTCAGCCTCCTTGCTTCGCTGCACTACTACGCGCATGTCCTGCCTCCTTCATTTCGCTGATGCTATTGCATGATTCTTCGGACCGTATACACTTCCCTGACACGCTTGATCCGCTCGACGACAGAATGCAAATGATCGATGTTTCGAATCAAAATCGTCATGTGAATGCCCGCCACTTTATTTCTGTCCGAACGGCCGGAAACGGCAGTGATCACGGTCTTCGTTTCAGATACCGCCTGCAATACTTCGTTCAGAAACCCTTGGCGGTCATGTCCGGTAATTTCAATTTCGACGCTGTAATTCGCTTCTGTTTCGCTTTCCCACTGCACTTCGATTAATCGATGCGCTTCCTCTTCATCATGAACAGGCAGGTTCGGGCAATCTTTGCGGTGAACGGATACGCCTCTGCCTCTTGTAATAAATCCGATAATTTCGTCGCCAGGCACAGGATTGCAGCATCTGGCAAAACGAATCAACAGATTGTCGATCCCTTTCACGCTCACGCCGTGCACAGGTCTCGTGCGGCGCATCGATTTCTGTTTGGATGCATCTTTCAGTGCCTGCAATTCCAGCTGTTTCTGCGCCTGTTCCTGTTCTTTCCGCTGCTTCTCGGTCAATCGCGTGCAAATTTGCGCAGCAGTGATGCCGCCAAAACCGACGGCGGAGAACATGTCTTCGCTGTCTTGGAAATTAAATTTGCGCGCCACGTTCATCAGCGCTTCCTCGGTCATCACTTCGCTCGGATCCAGTCCCAGCCTTTTAATCTCCTTTTCAATCAGCTCTTTGCCGTGAGCAATATTTTCTTCTCGTCTTTCTTTTTTGAACCATTGCTTAATTTTGTTTCTTGCATGAGATGATTTGGCAATTTTCAGCCAGTCTTGGCTCGGTCCGTAAGAATGCTTGGAGGTCAGTATTTCGACGATATCCCCGGTTTTTAGTTGATGATCGAGGGGGACGATTCGCCCGTTTACTTTCGCGCCGATCGTGCGGTTGCCCACTTCGGTGTGGATGCGATACGCAAAATCAAGCGGAACCGAGCCGGCAGGAAGTTCGATCACTTCGCCTTTCGGAGTAAAGACATACACTAAATCTGAGAAGAAGTCCATCTTCACCGATTCCATAAATTCGGAAGCATCGGTCGCTTCATTTTGCAGCTCCAAAATTTCTCGGAACCATTTCATCTTCTCTTCAAACGTAGAGTTCGTGATTCGTCCGTCTTTATATGCCCAGTGCGCAGCGATGCCGTACTCCGAAGTTCTGTGCATTTCCCATGTTCTTATCTGCACTTCCAGCGGTTCTCCGTTCGGTCCAATCAATGTCGTATGCAAAGATTGGTACATGTTCGGCTTCGGCATGGCGATGTAATCTTTAAATCTTCCGGGCATCGGCTTCCACAACGTATGAATGATCCCGAGCGAAGCGTAGCAGTCTTTAATGTTGTCGACAATGACGCGAATGGCCAGCAGATCGTAGATCTCATTAAACTGTTTATTGCGAGTGGTCATCTTTTTATAAATGCTGTAAATATGCTTCGGCCGACCGGATATATCGGCCTTGATGCCCATTTCTTTCAGCTTGTCCTCTATAATTTCTATGCACTGCTGAATGTACTCTTCCCGCTCTGCCCGCTTCTTTTTCATTAAATTGGCAATCCGGTAATATTGCTGCGGATTTAAATAGCGAAGCGCAATATCTTCCATCTCCCATTTAATGGCAGACATCCCCAGCCGATGAGCAATGGGACAAAATATTTCCAGCGTTTCTTGCGCGATTCTGCGCTGGCTTTCTTCCCTTTGATATTTCAAAGTGCGCATATTGTGAAGGCGATCGGCCAATTTGATAAGAATGACCCGAATATCTTGCGCCATCGCCACAAACATTTTGCGGTAATTTTCATTCTGATGTTCTTCTCTGGAACGGTACTGAATCTTCTCCAGCTTCGTCAAACCGTCCACCAGCATGGCGCACGTATCGCCAAATGCTGACCGGATGTCCTCTAAATCGACTTCCGTGTCTTCAACGACATCATGAAGCAAAGCCGCCATGATGGAAGTGGCGTCCATTTGCATTCCTGCAATAATCGACGCCACAGCCAGCGGATGCAATATATAAGGTTCGCCCGATCTGCGCACTTGTCCTTCATGCGCTTGGCTCGCAAACTCATAAGCTTTGCGAATTTGATCGAGTTCTTCTTGTTTTAAGTAAGTTCCCGCCTGTTCTATAAGCTGCTCTATGCCCATGCCGTTCCTTCCCACCTTGAAGTTCGTTGATACCATTATGCACATCAAATGAATATTTCGTCAACTTTGGCGCGAACGGTCCATCCAGCGACCATTTTATCCTGGATCAGTATTTCATCAGCGCATATAAATCCACGTCTTGTAATTTTTCTCTGCCTGACAAATAAGTTAATTCAATTAAAAATGCTGCGCCGACGACGACTCCGCCCAGCTTTTGCACGAGTTGAATCGAAGTGGAAATCGTTCCGCCGGTAGCCAACAGATCGTCTGCAATTAATATTCTATCGCCCGGCTTCACGGCATCCTTGTGCATGGCCAAACGATCTTTGCCGTATTCTTTGTCATATTCTGCTTCAACTGCATCTGCCGGAAGCTTGCCGCTTTTCCTGATCGGAAGAAATCCGACTCCAAGCGCATACGCAAGCGGGGCGCCGATGACAAAGCCTCTGGCCTCCGGGCCGGCGACCGCATCGATTTGCAGATGTTTGACTTGTTCGGCCATGGCATCTACCGCTTCATGGAAAGCCCGGCCATCTTTCAATAACGTGGTAATATCTTTAAAGCTGATCCCTTGATGCGGGAAATCTTCGATCACGCGAATATAATCTTTAAAGTTCATCCTATTTCCTCCATCCGATGTATGATCTCAGCTTGGCCGAAAGCTCCGGCAAGCAGTTTTTGCGCCAATTCTTGCTCGCTGGAAAAATGCCAAATCCGGTTCATCTGCGCCTTTTGTAATTTTTTTTGATAAAGAATCGATGAGTCCAAAGGCTTCTTTGCAGGCGAGACGACATATTCATCATGCGGGCCTGATTCTTTCACAAACTGCAGTTCCTTAAAAACTTGTATGCAGAACCGGACAGCGGAAGGCGGCGTTTTGACATAGTCCGCTAATTGATTAATGATCGACTCGTCTTCTCTTGCCCATTTTTTTATTTTCCTTAAACCAGCGTAAACTCGCACAAACATGTCGCGATTCGGCTCCCAATTTTCAGCGTCATTATACGAAGAGCCGTGCATGACATAGATGCGCTCCACCTTCGGCATCTGCTGCGCAATCGCTTGCCATGCACCGATGCTCGGCGGGGGAGCAAACATAAACAGATCTGTAATCCATGCAAGGTCATCTCGATCATGCAGCGGAACGATGCCGTTTTCTTCGTACACCCAAGGCGATCCGCACTGCAGCGGCTTTGGCACCGATTCAAGCTGTTCTTCGCTGCTGAGCAGAAGCAGAGGCTTCCATTCCGCTGGCATCGTCGACTGCACATAATTTAAAGCTTGGGTCCAGCGCGTTATGTTGTCGCTGCTGGTTCGCCAATCAAGAAGCTGTCTGGATGCGATGCGCACATCGCGCACTAACAGCTGAGGGGTGCGGCGGCCGTTCCATTCGTTAATTCCTGTTTCTGCAAGCAAATCGAGGGAGGCGGTTGACGAGATGAGATCTTCCAGCGCGCCGCCTCCAAACAACAATGCTTCCATCGCCTCCCCGCTGCCGGACCGCGCGTCTCTTACGACAAGTTTCAAATGCTGCCTGTCTTTGCCCATGGTCATTTTCTTGATAACTTGCAAGCCTCTGACCACAAACAGAGGAGGCGGATTGCCTTCTCCGTAAGGCGCCAAGCTTTCCAGCTCTTCGATCGCCTGCATATGGATGTCCTGCAGCCTGCACTCCATATCAGCGTAAGTAACCGGAGTGCGGTCTGTTTCTGA
>CALKAN010000321.1 GCA_937983035.1 uncultured Paenibacillaceae bacterium
CATAATGGCCTGTCGCAATGCGGTCTGCCCCTAATTCCAAAGCTTTTTGCAAAAATTCCCCGAATTTAATTTCGCGGTTGCACATCACGTCAGGGTTCGGCGTGCGTCCGTTTCGATATTCTTCCAGAAAATAGGCGAACACTTTCTCTTTATACTCTTCTTCAAAATTGACCGTATAGTAAGGGATGCCGATTTGATCGCAGACGATGCGAACGTCTTCTGCGTCTGCATCTGCCGTGCAATACCCTGTTTCATCCGTGTCGTCCCAATTTTTCATAAACACGCCGATGACGTCATATCCTTGCTGTTTGAGCAGCAAAGCGGTCACTGAGGAATCGACTCCTCCGGACATGCCGACGATGATGCGTTCGTTTCGGTGCTTGTTGTTAGCCATTTTTCGTCTGCTCCTTTTTAAAAAATAGATGACTGATCAAGCTGCTGTCTAAAGATCCATCGATCCAGTTCTATCGTCTAATGCTCCTATTTTATAATATTTTCATAAAAGCGCCAAATATTATAGGTTTCAAATGCCCTGTGATGTGATACCATATAAATAATATCAAATTTATCGGACTGAATTCGGAGTGAAACAGGAATACTTTTTCATAGAGTTCGTTTAGATGAGCCATTACAATTTCAGCGAGGTGGTATTTTGAAAATTTCTACGAAAGGCAGATACGGATTAACGATTATGATGGAACTTGCGCTTCGTTTTGGCGAAGGCCCGATTTCATTAAAAAGCATTGCGGAAAAACACAATTTGTCGGAACATTACTTGGAGCAGCTGGCTGCCCCGCTGAGAAACTCCGGTTTAGTTCGAAGCGTGCGCGGCGCTTACGGAGGGTATGTTCTTACTCGCCGGCCCGAAGAAGTTACTGCGGGTGATATTATTCGGGTGTTGGAAGGGCCGATCAGTCCCGTCGACTTTACGGAAGAAGACGATCCGGCGAAGCGGGATCTGTGGCTGCGGATTCGCAACGCCATAGCGGACGTGCTCGATTCCACGACGCTTGCGCACTTGATTCAGTTTAAAGATTCAGGTGAGCAAGACAGTTACATGTTTTATATTTAAAGGCAGGATCCGCATATGAAAAGCATCTATATGGACTATGCTGCCACGACTCCGGCAGATCCCATCGTGCTGCAAAAGATGCTCCCATGCTTCACAGAGCACTTCGGCAATCCTTCCAGTACACACTCCTTCGGCCGCGAAGCTCAAAGCAAACTGCGAGAAGCTAGACAACTGATCGCGGCTTCCCTGAATTGCTCGCCGAAAGAAATTTACTTTACCAGCGGCGGTACGGAAAGCGACAATCTCGCTATTTTCGGAACAGCAAGGAAATATGAATCAGGCAGTCACATTATTACGACCCGGATTGAACATCCGGCTGTCTTGTCTGCCTGCAAACAATTAGAGTCTGAAGGTTACCAAGTGACCTATCTTCCGGTGGACAAGCGCGGGATGGTGGACCCGCAAGACGTGTGGACGGCAATTAAGCCGGAAACGGTATTGATCAGCGTCATGTTTGGCAATAATGAAACAGGAACGCTTCAACCCATCGAAGAGATTGGACATATAGCGAGAGAAAAAGGCATTGCCTTTCACGTGGATGCTGTTCAAGCGCTTGGCGCCGAAAAAATAGACCTTCAGCAGCTTCCTGCAGATTTGATGAGTTTTTCCGCACATAAAATATACGGTCCGAAAGGAACAGGAATTCTGTACGTTTCTGAAAAACTGACGCTGCTGCCGCTGCAATTCGGCGGCAAACAAGAACGCAAACTTCGCGGCGGCACGGAAAATCTTCCGGGGATCGTCGGCATGGCTGAAGCAGTGCGGCTTATTTCAAGCGAACTCGACGCGCATAAACAGCACGTCTTGCGCATGAAAAAAGCGATGGTTGACAGACTTTCGCAGCATCTGGCGGATCGATTCCACATCAACGGCGATTTGGAAGCTTCATTGCCGCACATATTGAACATCAGCATCCCAGAAGTGAAGGCGGATACGATGATCATGAATTTAGACTTGGAGGGAATTGCCGTTTCCAGCGGATCAGCTTGCAGTTCAGGTTCCATTCAACCTTCCCATGTGCTGCAGGCGATGGACTTGCCGCCGGAAAGAGTGCATTCTGCGATCCGAATCAGCTTTGGCAAATATACGACGATGGATGAAGTGATCACTGTTTCCGATACGATTGCAGCGATAGTGAATCGGCTGCGCAAATAGCAAGGGGGCATTTTGTTGAAAGTCAAAGACATAATCGGCCTGCCCGTCATTGAAATCGAGCATGGAAAAAAGATGGGCACGGTGAAAGATGTTTTTTTCAACAACGAATGGGTGCTGCAAGGAATATTGCTGGATACGCGCCATTGGTTTTCGTCGCCTCGCATTGTTCCTTGGGACGAGCTCGTATCCGTTGGGCCGGATGCGGTCATGATCCCGAGCAGTGATCATGTATACATTTTGCAAGGAGATGCTTCACAGATGAGACTGGCCGCAGACGGAGGCAAATTGATCGGCTTGCCGGTCATGACTGCCAACGGCCGCAATTTAGGGAACATTGACGACGTTTATTTAGAGGAAAATATGGGCAAACATATAAAAGGATTTGAATTGACCGACGGATTGTTAACCGATCTGCAGGAAGGCAAAAAAATGATTCCCTGTTACGAAAACATGACGTTCGGGGAAGACGCAATTATCGTTCCTGTACATGCTGAACAAGACATAGAAGGAACTGTTAACGAATAATAAATACAAGAATAGGGTGTGGATATATGACGCTTCGTTGTCCAAATTGCAACTCCAAAGACATCGGTAAGATCGGTTCTCATCAATTTTATTGCTGGGACTGTTTTATCGAGTTAAGCGTAAACGGAGATGAAATAAAATCAGTGTACCAAGTAGAGGAAGACGGTACGTTAAGTTCATTGGACGATTTGTTTTTTGAGGATGATTATCCTCCGGAAGTGCATGCGAATTAACGAATCCCCACTCCGGCCCCGGCCGGAACGGGGATTTTTTTGCATGAAGGATGAATCAAGCGGGTTGTACATATACTTTAAATGGACATGATCGTTCATCGCTTGATTTTTAGTACCGGGAGGAGAAAGATGAATCGTTTTCTAAACAGCAAACTGTTTGCGGCTGCGGCATGCATTCTGATGGCCGTGCTGATTATTTTTATGATTCAACTCATTATGCCCTCCATGGCCGGCGTGTTTCGTTCGCTGAAAGTGATTCTTATGCCGTTTGTCATTGCAATGATTATTTCATACATATTGAACCCGATCGTTAATTTGCTGCATGAGCGCAAAGTTCCGCGCACGCTCGCCATCTTGCTGATCTATGCTCTTTTTATATCTGTCGTGTCTGTCATCGTCATGAACGTGGTGCCGATGTTTATGAAACAGCTGAGAGAATTAAACGAATATTTGCCTGAAATCACTTCAAAAGTTCAAATGTTCGTAGACGGCGTCTATGAAAATAAAGAACTTCCGTTTGGCATTCGCGAAGCGTTCGAAACAGCGATGATTCAGCTAGAAGAAACGCTGACGCAAGGAATGACGAACATGATTCAGACGATCGGCAGCACCATCAGCATGTTTTTTATCGCGTTAATTGTTCCGTTTGTCGCATTTTACATGATGAAAGATATTAAATTAATTGAAAAAACAGTGCTGGCTCTCATTCCGCGTAAGCATCGCAAAGGAAGCATCCGGCTGCTTTTGGACATCGACAAAGCATTGGGAAACTACGTCAGAGGACAATTTATTGTCTGTTTTGTCATCGGCTTGATGGCTTACATCGGATATTGGCTGATCGACCTGCCTTATCCGCTTTTGCTTGCAAGCGGAGTGGCCGTATTCAATATCGTTCCCTATTTAGGCCCGTTTCTCGGAGCCGCGCCGGCGCTGATCATGGCATCCACGATTTCTTTGAAGATGGTGCTCATGGTTGCGCTTGTCAATCTCGTGATCCAAGCTTTGGAAAGCAATGTTGTTTCTCCGCAAGTTGTCGGCAGGTCGCTGGAGATGCATCCTCTCGTCATTATTTTCGCTTTGCTGGTCGGCGGGGAGGTCGCAGGCATCGTCGGCTTGATTTTGGCTGTTCCCTTTTTCGCCGTGGTCAAAGTCGTTTTTCAGCATCTTTATTTGTACTTTATGAATCGAAAGAAAATTTGACGGCGGCATGGCGCGGGACCGGCATCTCCATTGGAGCAGGCTTTGTTTCATCATCGCAAGATTGATTGGCTTGTCATCCGTTTTCTATTTGACATCGAAACAAGAGAAGATTATAATTTTTAAAAGGCATATGGCAAATTTCGACTATTCCACTCCATTTTAGGCAGGCGGGATAGAATCAGGGTGTATGTTGCGATAGATCTCGTCCCTGTTTATGAAGGGGCGTTTTTTATTTTTAGAATTTGCTGTGATGAATTTCGAATCGACGAAACGGGGGATTGTCAAGATGAAATCCAGTGTGATCAGGCAAAAATGGTTGGACTTTTTCGCAAGCAAAGGACATAAAATTGAACACAGCGCTTCATTGGTTCCGCATAATGATCCGTCCTTGCTTTGGATTAACGCCGGGATGGCGCCGCTCAAGCCTTTTTTCGACGGACGGATCAAGCCGGACAATCCGCGCATTGCCAGCTCGCAGAAATGCATCCGCACCAATGATATTGAAAACGTAGGCAAAACGAAGCGTCACCATACGTTTTTTGAAATGCTCGGCAATTTTTCAATCGGGGATTATTTTAAAAAAGAAGCCATTGAATGGGCTTGGGAATTCCTTACTTCGAAAGAGTGGATCGGATTTGATCCGGACAAGCTGTACGTGACGATTCATCCTGAAGACGATGAAGCGTTTCAATATTGGCATGAAATGATCGGTTTGCCGGCTGAGCGAATTTACAGGCTGGAAGACAATTTCTGGGAAATCGGAGAAGGACCTTGCGGGCCTTGTTCAGAAATTTTCTATGACCGCGGACCAGCGTTTGGAGATGCGGACGATCCGGAAATGTATCCCGGCGGAGAGAATGAGCGTTATTTGGAAGTATGGAATTTAGCGTTTACGCAATATAATCGTAATAAGGACGGTTCGTATACGCCGCTTCCGAATAAAAATATCGATACCGGCGCCGGTTTGGAACGCTTGGCTTCCATTTTGCAAAACGTGGACTCCAATTTTGACACCGATTTGTTCATGCCGATCATCGACCGGACATGTTCCATCACGGGTGCGTCTTACGGCAAAAATGAGGAAACAGATGTCGCGCTGAAAGTTATTGCAGACCATATACGCACGGTTGCTTTTGCTGCAGGAGACGGGGTGCTTCCTTCCAATGAAGGAAGAGGCTATGTCATTCGCAGGCTGCTGCGGCGCGCGGTTCGGTACGGCAAGGTGCTCGGCATGGAACGGCCGTTTTTGCATGAGCGTGTGTCAGTCGTGAAAGAGATCATGGGAGAGCACTATCATGAACTGGTCGAGAAAGAATCGTTCATTCAAACCGTCATTCGAAACGAAGAAGAACGGTTCCACGAAACGTTAAACGAAGGCTTGGACATTTTGGCAAGCTTCATTGACCAGGCGAAAGCTGAAGGCCGCACGACGATCAGCGGCGACGATGCATTTAAGCTGTATGACACGTACGGCTTCCCGCTGGACTTAACGGAAGATTTCGCAAGCGAACACGGATTTGACGTCGACCGAGAAGGGTTTGAGCAAGCGATGGAAGCGCAGCGGCAAAGGGCGCGCGCAGCTCGGCAAGAAGCTTCCAGCATGACCGTGCAAGGGGGTCCGTTGTCGGAATTCAAGGAAGAAAGTGAATTTGTCGGCTATGATCAGCTGGAAGTAAGCGAAGCAACAATCATCGCCGTAATTCAAGACGATCAGATGACGGATGCGGCCGGAGAAAATGAATCATGCATGGTGCTGCTGGACCGAACGCCGTTCTATGCCGAAAGCGGCGGCCAAGTGAGCGACCGCGGCACGATCAGCAACGAACATATGCAGGCGGTTGTCGAAGAAGTCGGCAAAGCGCCGCACGGGCAGCACGTCCATACGGTTCAAGTGTTGAAAGGAACGCTGCGCGTCGGAGACAAAGTTCGAGCAGCGGTTCAAGCAGACATGCGCGAGAACATTATTAAAAATCATACCGCCACTCACTTGCTGCATAAGGCGCTCAGAGATGCGCTCGGA
>CALKAN010000322.1 GCA_937983035.1 uncultured Paenibacillaceae bacterium
AAACCGCTTTGAAGAAGTAGTTGGTATGACGTGAAAATGGTGATGATTGACCCTGGTCACGGAGGACACGATCCTGGCGCCGCAGAAGGTGATTTAATCGAGAAACATTTAAATTTGCGCTTGGCTAAGATGATTGCGGAGCGTTTGAAGCAGCAATATGTCGTTGATGTCAGGATGACTCGCGAAACCGATCATTTTATCGAACTGAGCGAACGAGCAGACATGGCTAATCAAGCAGGAGCCGATTATTTCGTTTCTGTTCACCATAATCGGTCAGGCGGCGACGGATTTGAATCGTTTGTTTATCCCGGCACCCAATCCGGCAAAACGGGTCAAATGCAAAAAGTCATTCATGATCACATTATAGAATTCATGCGTCCATACGGCGTTCGCGACCGCGGCCGCAAAACGGCGAACTTTGCCGTATTGCGAGAAACGAGAATGCCGGCTGTTTTGCTTGAATATTTGTTTGTTGATCATCCGGAAGATGCGAGAAGGTTAAGAAACGACGCATTCGTTGCCGGTGCTGCGCAAGCGACTGTCGACGGCATTGCAGCTGCCATGAATTTGCCCAGAAAGCAGGCCGATCAAACGGATCAAGACTCGACAGTCTCCAATGACTTTCCTGCTTGGAAGAAAGAAGCAGTTGATTGGCTGTTTCGCGAAGGCTTGTTAACTGACGAGGCATGGCGCAAGAAATTGGACGAACCTGTGCCATTGTGGGCATTGGCCGTGATGCTTCGCAGATGGAAAGCCAACGATTGAACTGGAAAAGATAATGACCAACGATCGATATGCCGTGGATCTGTCCCGCAATTTGGGGCAGTTTTTTTATTTTGCAAATGACGCGCAAAGTTGAATGGGCGAGGGCATGCATGAGCCGCGGTTGAGAATGCAAATGTAGAAGATTGGCCGGCTTCAGGAAAAAGTTTGACTGTCCAAGCAAAACGTTTTCATATAAAATAATGATTGAGGCGGAAAGGAGGGAATTGATAATACTTGAAGAATTGGAGAGTCTGTTGCTGCAATTGGTGATCGTTATAATCCCTGTGTTTCTGTATCAAGAATTTTGGCTGAAAAAAGATCATTCTTTAGACGTGAAAAAATTCAAGTCCAATATTTTAGGCGGATTGTGCATTATTACAGGTGTGTTGTGCATCTCTTTGCAGCTGGAAATTTATGAAGGTCATCTATTTGATTTAAGAGATATTCCGCTGATTGTTTCATTTTTGTACGGAGGCATGTTTTCTGGAGGAACGACATTAATTATTTTGCTGCTGTTCCGTTTCGGGTTAGGCGGCGATGGCGCATATATTGCAATCACGGCTTTTGCGTTGATTACTTTTTTTGTGCTGCTGTACATTCACAAATTTCAGCATTTAACGAGGAAAGGAAAAACGCTCTATTTTTGCACATTGATCTTCGTTGTTTCTGGAATAAAAACAGCGCTTACCGCATTTGTCATCCCGGAACATGATTGGATGTCTTTGTTCAGCTTGGCGATCGCATTTCCGCTGGTCAGCACATTGACGATGTGGAGCATGATTCAGCTTTTGGAAAATTTGCACGAAAAATTGCTGATGGAGCAAGAAATACAAACTGCGGAACGATTGAATGTGATCGGTCACATGGCTGCTTCGGTCGCGCATGAAATTCGCAATCCTTTAACGGTGATTCGCGGTTTTTTGCAGCTTTTTCATAAAGAGCCGTTCGTTCCTGAAATGAAAAAAGAACACTTGAAGCTGATGATCCATGAATTAGACCGTGCGGAAACGATGATCAACGATTATTTGTCGCTCGCCAAGCCGCAGGCAGGAAAACAAGAAATTATCGATGTCAAAGAAAACATTGAATTTGTCCATGACATCATCTCGTCATACGCTACGTTGAATAACGTAGAGCTTAGGGTGAACGCTGAAAGCGGGCTTTTGATTCGGGCAGATTCCGAAAAGATCAGGCAAGTCATCCTTAATTTAGTCAAAAATGCGATCGAAGCATCTGTCGATGGAGGAATCGTAGAAATACAAGCAGGACAGGCTTCGTCGGACAGCATTTACATAAAAGTAATCGACCAAGGCATCGGATTAAGCGAAGAGCAGCTTCACCGCATCGGATCTCCATTCTATACGACGAAAGAAAAAGGAACAGGTCTTGGATTAATGGTTTGCTTCCGAATCATAGAAGCGATGGGAGGCCGCATCGACGTGCAAAGCAAGCTGGGAAAAGGCACGCTGTTTACGATCGTTCTTTTTTCGGCGAAAGCAAAGGATGTGCTGTGATGCATTGTTGACTTGATCGCTTCAAAAAAAGCGCACCGTTCACGAGAGCGTGAATCGTGCGCTTCTAGTCTGTTTCATTCTAAATCGTCATCCATCAATCTTTTGGAGGCAAAGGGCCGAAGTATTGATAAAGCCGCGTAAGGATGCGCCCGTTGTAAAGCTTTCGGTTTTTATCGGCTTTTTTGCCGTACAGCCGTTCAAATTGCGGCGTTGCGCTGAGGATAAATTGAGACCAAGTCGGATATTGTTTCATTTTCTTCCCGATGGATCGAATGATTTCGTCTACTTCGTCTTTTGCGCCAATTCGTTCGCCGTACGGCGGGTTCGTTATTAAACATCCGTAATCTCCGGACGGCTTCACTTTGCTGAACGGCAGGACGGACAGCTTGATTTCGCTGGAGAGTCCGGCTTTTTTTAACGATGCTTGCGCCACATCTATGGCCGCGGGGTCAATGTCGGACCCTGTGATTTGCAGCGGAATATCGTCCCGGCATAGATCGATCGCTTCTTCTCTTGCGCGCTGCCATAATTTTTTGGAAATTCGTTCCCAGCTTTCAGCAGCAAACGTGCGGCGCAATCCGGGAGCCAAGTTCCAGCCGATCATGGCGGCTTCGATCGGAATCGTGCCTGATCCGCAAAATGGATCAAGCAGCGGCCGTTCAGGATTCCAGCGGCTGAGATAAATCATGGCTGCAGCCATCGTTTCTTTCAACGGCGCTTCAGTGACCAGTTTGCGGTAACCGCGTTTGTGGAGAGAGGCCCCGGTCGTATCGAGCGTGAGCAGGGCGCGGTCCTTCAGCAGAGAAACTTCAATGGCATAACTGCTTCCGTCTTCGGGAAACCAGTCCACGTTGTACCGCTCTTTCATTTTTTCCGCAATTGCTTTTTTTACAATTGATTGGCATGCCGGCACGCTCGACAATTGGGATTTGTGCGACCTTCCTTGCACGGGAAATTCCCCGTTCACGGGGATCCAATCCGGCCATGGCAGCGCTTTGGTTCCTTCAAACAAGTCTTCAAATGTGAGAGCTTCAAATTCTCCCATTTTTATCAAAATGCGATCCGCGGTTCTCAGCCACAAGTTCGTGCGGCAAATGTCAAACTCATCGCCGGTAAACGTAATTCGGCCGTTTTCCACGATGAGATCTTCATATCCGAGATCTCTGAGCTCTTGTGCCGTAATCGATTCGAGTCCGGCAGACATCGTTGCAATCAGTTCTAATTTTTGCTCCATAACGAAAGCACTCCCGAGTTCAATTTCACTTCGCTGATTCCATTTCGCTTCATTGCATTCATAACATGTTTGCATTTCGTTCATGCGATATAAGCAACAATTAATCGTCGGTTTGATCGTCCTTGAATAGTATAGACGTTATGAACAGGCAAATTCAAGCGAATGAGCGAAGCGAAATGCAGGCGGTCTCGGCCGTTTGCCTAAAGCAAAAAGCAAGGCGTTACGAAGCCGCGGCTTGTTCTTGCTTGGCCAAGTTCAACTTTTTTCTTACCCATGCCATGTTTATGAAGAAAAGGATCGCTGCCGCGGCAAAAATGCCTCTAATGCCGATGATCCCGAAGAAGATTCCGCCTAAAATCGGACCGATCATGTTTGCTAATGCCATGGAGCTCGTGTTGAAGCTGAACGCTCTGCTCTCCATGCCGTCAGGGGTATGTTTGCGAATGAGCGCGTTCACGGACGGGAGCAGTCCGCCCATAAATAAACCGAGTATAAAGCGCGCGGCCAACAGCTGCCATACATTTTGCACAAACATTTGCGGAATGAAAGAAAGTCCTGCTCCGATTAAGCAGATCATGAGTATTTTTTCCGAGCCGAGGCGATCGCCGAGCCGGCCTAAAATCGGTGAAGCAGCCATGTTTGCAAATCCGGTAATCGAGCCAACCAGCCCGGCGTAGAACGCAAGCCTGGGGATGGACCCGTGCATCTGCTCAATAAACAGCGGCATTAACGGCATCGAGCTCATCATGGCGAAATTAATCATAAACGTGACGGCATACAAGGAAGGCAATGCTTTGATGGAACGAATATTTTGAAGGCCTTCCAGGATGCTTACTTTCGGCGCGGATTTCGCTTCTGCTTTATCGAATTTTTCTTTCACTAAAAATGCAGCCAGCATCGTTGCTAAGAAAATCAAGCTGCCCGTAACATAAAAAATGGGCCTAAATCCGATGATGTCTGCCAGCAGTCCGCCGATGAAAGGGCCGAGGATCGTTCCGCCAACTGCACCGGATTGCAGAACGCCCATGGCGAAGCCCATGCGCTCGCGAGGCGTGTTCGCAGAAATGAGCGCCGTGGCTGCCGGGATAAATCCAGAGATGGTGCCGTTAAGCATGCGCAGGAACAGCAGCTGCCACACATTCGTTGCCAAGCCCATGCAAAATATGACGATGGACATGCCGATGCCTGATCGCAAAATCATCAGCTTGCGGCCGTACCTGTCCGCCACGCTCCCCCAGATCGGCTGGGCGATAAAAGCAGTGACGAAGTTCGCCGCAAACAACATGCCTGCCCACATCGCATTCGCATCGGGATCGGTGATGCCCATCTCTTGCACATACAATGGTAAAAAAGGCATGACCATGCTCATGCCCGCGGTAACCATAAATTGTCCGAACCAAAGTACAGTCAGGTTGATTTTCCAATTTGACACTTGATTTCCTTCTTTCATCACCCTGTTGTTATTATTTTTTTATTATACCATTTCTAGTTACGGATGTCCGTGGGAAGCTTCCATTTTTTTCAGTTCTATGTGCAAGAGACAGGCAGAGACTTGGCGGCGTCGGCAGCCTTGCATGAGATTTGGAAGCTGATTCCATGCATTTAGAGAGATTTGCAGCGGTTCAAGCTCGGCAGAATCTTATTGAGTATGGGATGCGCTTACGTTAATATAAGAAGTAATCTATGATTTTGATTCAGCAACATATGCTGATTGGAATGAAGCGTCGTTAAAATGCTAGATTAGGAGAAGTGGAATGAGAGAAGAACATCACTTATCCCGCAAGCAGAAATACCGCAGGCGCAGACGCAGACGATCGTTGAAAGCCGCGGCAGCTGTTTTGATCGTCATAGGTCTCGGATTGGGCATTTATTATGCGCTCATCGATCCATATCAACAGCGGCACGATGTGAAGGCTCCGCTGGATTCACCTTTGCCGGGACATGACGCGGACAGCGCAGATCCGATCAAAACCGTGCATGAACTTGAGCAGCCTGCTGATTCGGATCAAAAAACGGGCGGCAAGGACGGGAATGAAACAGGTCAGACGGATATGAGCGGCAGCGATCCATCCGCTGAAGACGCCGTTGTTACGCTGTCTTTTGTTGGCGATGTCTTATTGGGGAGCACGGTCAACTTGCTGCTCGAAGAGCACGGATACGATTATCCTTATCGGCATATGAAGTCGATCTTAAGCAGATCAGATTTCACGATGGCGAACTTAGAGACGCCGATTACAGACCGAGGAGAACCGGTGGAGAAGCTTTATGCATACCGCAGCGATCCGAAAGTGCTGCCAGCTTTTAAAGAAGCCGGATTTGACATTGTGAATTTGGCGAACAATCACATTTTGGACTACCACGTCGTCGGGCTTGTGGATACGTTCCGCCATTTACGAGAAGCAGGCATCCATTATGTCGGCGCTGGGGAAAATGCAGATGAAGCGTTCACGCCGGTCATTGTGGAGAAGAACGGGATCCGGGTTGCCGTGCTCGGTTTCAGCAGAGTCGTGCCGGACGGCTGGTGGAAAGCAGATGACAATCGTCCCGGCGTTGCGCCGACGTACAACTATACGCGGCAAGTGAGACAGATTCAAGAAGCGGC
>CALKAN010000323.1 GCA_937983035.1 uncultured Paenibacillaceae bacterium
CTTATAATATATATAAGGAAAGACCGAATCCTTAACACGAACCGATCAAGTTGCACAACCGATCAAATCTCATAAAAACACATCAAGAAAGACCGGATGCTTTGCGCGCAGCGCACAAGCCGCCGGTCTATTTTTATTGCCATGCGAAATCCATGGAAACTGACCCATTGCAGCCCGAATTTTCGCATTACAAACGTTCAGCCAACTGTTTGATCACTTCTTTAGCTTGAGATGCAAAGTCCACCGAGGCATCATAATAATCCTGCCCGTTTTTCAGCAAAGAAAAATCGCCTATTTCGATTTTTAACAGCGTGCTGCCGTTTTGATCTTCTAATGTATAACGGTACGCCACATCCCCTTCTTTCGGCTGATCTTCCCAATTCAATGAAGTTAAGGCGATAACCAGTTCTTTCATTTCATCCGCTTTAATAATCTTTGTCACCGTCCGTCCGCCGTCAGGATGCTCCCATGCCGCTTCGCTTCCTTCGCGCATCTTCTCATCGGGATAATCTTCGGGCAGTTCGTCCCACTGTGCGACATATTTCGGATCAACGAGAACTTCCCATACTTTCTCCGGCGTTTGCTCAATCAAAATTCCATCTTTCACGATCAGTTTTTGATCCATTCTGGTCCCTTCTTCCTATATACATGTGAAAATGTCTGCATATTTAATTTTTCCCAAGCAGCACGGCAAAGTCGAAAGTGACTTCCAATTGCTCTTTCTCCAGCACTTGCCGCACTCGTTCTTCCGATGCTCTCCATGACAAAGGAGTCATTTGAACGAACGCCTCCATGTGCGTCTTTTCCAATGTCATCCCATATTGAACATGCTGGATGTCAACAAGATCAAAGTTCCGTTTAAATTGTTCCACAATATCTTTATTTACATAAGTTATTTGATGGGTTTTCTCATATAATAACGCTCTTAATTCTCGCAAATACCGGCTTTCCGGAACGACTTTAATCACCACGCCGTCGTCTGCAAGCAATCTGCTGAACTCTGAATAATTGGACGGAGATAATATATTCAATATGAAATGAAATTGCCGATCCATGAAAGGACTGTTTGCCAGATCTGCTGCGAGCCAAATTGTCCTGGAATCGTGTCTTGCAGCCATTTGAATGCCTTCTTTAGCAATATCAATGCCGACGCCGAGCGAAGATTGTGCATGTTCATCGAACCTTTGCTGTATATGAACCAAATGCGAACCTTCGCCGCATCCTGCATCTAACACTTTGATGCATTCTTCCTCAATTGGCATCGCTGCTGTCATCTGTTTGCAAATCTCGTCAAGCAGCGGATCAAAAAAGCCACCCTGACTAAACTGCTTTCGAGCTTCAAACAGCTTTTTATCGTATTTCGTTTTCGGAGGACGAATCAACAAGTTAATATATCCTTGCCTGGCAATATCAAAGCAGTGCTGCTTGGAACAGATGAGGCTCCGTAAATGTTCAACCTTCATCGGCCGCGAACAAACCGGGCATCGAAACATGTCTTCATGCGCTGAAAAAAGACGTGCAGCGCTTATTTTGCGGCTGTCTGCAGACAATGCAGCCTCCCCCCTTGTCATAAACCGCCATTCCTTATTGTCCGTGTTGACCATGCTTTTCATGCATAGCATGAACATACGGCATTACCTTTTGATCATATTGCGGGTATTCAAATCCTAATCGTTCTGCTGTCTCTTTCGACACTTCCCTGAACAGTTGAAGACATGCAAACAATGATGTCCATACATTTTCATAACAATCCATGCGATATGTAGCGAGCAGTCTGTTCCATAAATCTTCGGATACATATTTGTCTAAAAATTTATAATTTTTGCCGACGCTGAGAGAAAATCCGGTTTCAATGCCGACTTTCCATGAGATCATTCTAAGCAATTCCGGACGCAATATTTGATTCAAATGGTCGATGGCAAACAAAATTTCTTTGCGGCACAATCCTTTTACGACGTATGGCGTGACATGCCAAAACTCATTGCAGCAATCATCGAACTGTCGTGCCGAAGGCTTTTTTATATGGTAATCAATATCGGTCGGAACGATCTCCCGCTCAATTCTGCCGTCTTTGTCCATGAGAACTTGAATTAATGTATCATTGTTTAAATAATCGTCCAATTCTTCCAGCGGCAGCAATGTAAGATCAACTTTGTTATAATCATCAAAAAACATCAAATAGGAATACCCTTTTTCTTGCGGCGGGAACAATTCCATATCCTCCGGCTTTTGCATCATAATGATGCGGCCGAATTGGCTCAGCCAATCATCACTTGCGAGAAAGGAATCCATATCGGTCACAAAATAAGTGATGTCGTAATCTTGAAATTCATCTTTCGGGATATTGATGTTTGTGCGCGACCCTTCGAGAGTTACGATCCGGATCCGTTCGTCGTCTTCAGCGATGGAAAGAATCGTATTTATCATTTCCTGCTCTGTTCTCATACGCTTTCCCCTCTTAATCTTTTTTTATCCATCATTACAAAGCTGGCCATTCAATCGAGTATATTCGCTGCATGTACAGTTAACAATAATCATACAACGAATGGAAGCTTGTGACAAATCGCTTGAAAGCTTTAAAAAATCCTGCAGTTGGATCATGCATCCCCTCTTTTCAACGGATGCCGCTGATCATATTGTCTGAACTTGCGGTCACAATGCACATTTTTTAAGAAAATTTTAATAACTCGTTTAGATTTTTATAAGACGCGGCATTTATTTTAAACATGCAAGCATGAAATGTAACGAAAAGAGGGATGAAGATGTCTATTAAATTAAATTGGGGTCTTATTGCCGGCCCTGTCCTTTGTTGCACTCATACGTCCGCTCATGAGCATGACAGGGATCTCGGAAATGATCGGCCAGCCTTTTGCGAGCATCGCAGCGACGATCTTGATTTCCATCGCATGAATTGCAGCCGTCATCATGAAAAAGGAACCTCAGCCCGTATTGACCTTGTTAGTTGTCGGAATCGGCTATGGTATACTCGCTATGATCGTGAGCGGAATCTTGTCCCCGATTCTAACCGGACAATTGCAGGGACCGCTTGCGAATCCGTTGGCAGCGATCAGCGTGCTCGTGACAAATGCGATATGGGGATTGCTCGCCGGAACGATCGCCGGCATGTTCATGAAATATTTGAAAACCGCTTCTTAAGCGCAGCGCCGTCCTTTCACGGATGGCTTTTTTGTTGTTTAAAAAAACGATTGCCTGATTATTTAATCCTTTTTTAACAATTCGATAAGCGGCAGTTTAGAATGTCCCTCTATGATAAGAATCAAATGAATGAGGAGGGAAAATACTTGAGAAATAAAAGTAAAACAATCCGCATCAGCAGAATCGTTTTTTTGCTGCTCGCAGCCGCGTTTGCAGCATGCGTGTTCGTGCAAATTTATATTGCAGGGGCGGCCATTTTTATCGAAGCAAGCGCTTGGGTCAAGCATATCCAATTTGTCCATCTGTTTGGATTTAACTTGCCGATCTTCATGTTAATCTTCGCCTTGTTGGGCCGGATGCCTCGCTGGGCTTATTGGCAAATGTTCGGCGTGTTTTTATCCATCTTCCTGATGTATTTCACAGCGAACTTCAATTCCGTTGCTCCGGCCGCGGGTCCGTTCCATGTCATCTTTGCGGTCATGCTCATGGGATTATCGAGTTTCATCGTCATAAAAACGTGGCAGTTCATAGCTGCTCATGATCAAACAGAGAGGAGAAACGAATCATGAAAACATTAGTTTATGCCTTGGCAGGAATGATCGGAGGCTTTCTGCTGGGAATCGCATTGTCCAGTCTCATGGGCATCATTGGCATGATGCTGTTTAAGCAGCCGGTCGGCATCAAATATTTGCCTTATTTCACGGCTGTCTTTGGCGCCGTCATTTTGCCGGCATTAGCGCGAAGAAAAGCAAACACGTAATCATTTCATCCGGCTAAACGAATCATTTATAATAAAATGCAACATGAATGAAACGAACAAACCCGTTAGCAGGTGATCCCGATTGTCCATCCGAAAAAGATTGCTGCTCACCAATATCGGCATGATTGTGATTCCAATTGTCGGTTTCTTTTTCATCGAAATGTTGTTAGGATATATATTTTTCCATTTATTTCAAGGAAGCCTGGAAGAAGATGAGCTGAATTTGTTCATCCGGCTGCGTTTTATCATCATGCTGATCATTTTCGTTATAACCAGCGGGCTGTTAACTTATTGCGTATCCAAAAGCATCCTTCAACCCATTAAGATGCTGACTATCGCGGCAAAGAAAATCAGCGAAGGCGATTTAGACTATCGCATCGCTTCGGATCGGAAGGATGAACTCGGCGAATTGACTGAAACGTTTGATGCCATGCGCGTTAAACTGAAAGAAGCAAAAGCAGCTCAATTCCAATACGAGCAAAACCGGAAACAACTCATCGCCTCCATTTCTCATGATTTAAAAACACCGCTCACTTCGATCCAAGGCTATATCACCGGAATGAAAGACGGGGTTGCCAATACGCCGGAGAAGATGGAGCGTTACATGAACACCATTTACAAGACAGCCCATGAAATGAACGAACTGATTGATGAACTGCTGTTGTACTCTCAGTTAGACATGGAAAAGGCCCCGCTTTGGTTTGAGAAAGTAGATCTGCATTCCTTTTTCGCCGATTTTATTGAGGAATTAGATGTTCACTTAGAAAAAGAACAAGGAAGCGCAGTTTTGATCGCTGATCCAACTTGCTCTTATATTGTGGAAGCAGATCGGGAAAAACTGAAGCGTGCGGTCATGAATATCATTCAAAACAGCTTAAAATATATCGTGAACGAAAAAAAGGAAATCAAAGTTTGTTTGTCTGCCGATCAAGATCAGGTCATCGTGGAAATCAGAGACAACGGCATCGGCGTTGCAAATGAAGATCTTCCTTATCTATTCGACACCTTTTACCGGACCGATGCGTCGCGCAATTCTTCCACCGGCGGAAGCGGACTCGGTTTGGCGATTGTAAAGGAAATCATCGAAGGGCACGGCGGGAAAGTCTGGGCCGAGAGCGAACTCGGGAAAGGAACGAGCATCATGTTTACATTGAAGAAGGTGATATGAATGGCCAGAGTGCTTATCATTGAAGACGAACGCAGCATTGCCGAATTGGAGCGAGACTATTTAGAAGTAAACGGGATTGAAAGCGACATTGCCATGACAGGAGAAGACGGGATCAGGCTGGCTGCCGAGAACGATTATGATCTGATCCTTCTAGATCTAATGCTGCCGGGAGCGGACGGGTTCGAACTGTGCGAAAAATTGCGGCAAACATTGGACATCCCGATTCTCATGGTCACCGCCAGAAAAGAAGACATCGACAAAATCCGTGGATTCGACCGGGGCGCCGACGATTACATCGTAAAACCTTTTAATCCAAATGAGCTGGTCGCAAGGGTCAAGGCGCATATTTCCAGATATGAACGCCTAACTAAAAAAATGAGAGTCAACAACAATTAATGATCAAAAATTTACGAATTGATCCGAATTCCCGCAGCGTTTATTTGAACGAACAAGAGAAGACATTCACGGCCAAAGAGTTTGATCTGCTGTTTTTCTTGGCCTCCCATCCGAACATCGTCTTTACTAAAGAACAATTGTTGGAACGAATCTGGGGATACGATTTCTTGGGGGATGCATCAACCGTTACGGTTCATATTCGAAAAATACGCGAAAAAATCGAAGAAGATCCGTCCAAGCCGGAATACATCGAAACGATATGGGGCGTCGGCTATCGGTTTAGAAGATAGCTTCGACGCCTTTTTCTTGTGAAGATCACCAGCAATTCGCGCTCATGCGCGGCCTGTTCATTTTCAGTGCGGCGCAAGTTGAATCTGGCGGACATGATTGGTATGATTGATTTGTTAAAACTGGAAAAAACAGGAGGAATTGCAATGGCTAACTTAGAGCCAACCATCGTCCCGCATTTATGGCATGACAAGGATGCACAAGAAGCAGCCGAGTTTTATGTTTCCATTTTCCCAAATTCCCGCATGACGAACATTGCGCCGCTTGGCGACACGCCTTCGGGTGACACCCATGCGATCTCTTTTGAATTATGGGGTCAGCCGTTCATGGCCATCAACGGAGGGTGTTGGCCGCTGCATCAACCGTTATTGAGGCATATAAATCGTTGAACCTGGTCCGATATCCAGTCCAAGCAGCATCCAAACGATAAGCAGCAGCACCCATGCGATCGTAAACGCAATCGAATACGGCAGCATCGTTGAAATCAATGTGCCGATCCCTACTTTTTTGTCATATTTTTGAGCGAAGGCAATGACGACGGCGAAATAAGGCATGAGAGGCGAAATGATGTTCGTCGTCGAATCCGCAATCCGAGGTGTAGCCAATGCCCATCATCATGGGCACGAACACCGGGGCCATGATCGCCCATTTAGCCGATGCGCTGCCGATAAACAAATTAATGAACGCTGTGACCACGATAAATGTCAAGATGAGCGGAATGCCTGTAAAACCGGTCGTCTTTAAAAATTGCGCGCCGTTCACAGCCAACAGCAATCCTACTTTTGATTCATTAAAATAGGCTACAAACTGTCCCGCGAAAAAAGCAAGTACAATGTACGATCCCATGGCTGCCATCGTTTCCGACATTTCATTGGCAACATCTTTATCATTGCGGATGCTCTTGGTGATTCTGCCATAAATCAAGCCCGGCACAAAAAACATCAGCAAAATGACCGGCACAAGCGAACTGAAAAAAGGCGCATTCAAAAAATTGTCTTCCCCTGCGCGCAATGGACTCGATAATGGAATGGTGAGCAGGGCGATCAATGCACCTGTAACAATCAAGCCGATCAATGCACCCCAAAGCCCCTTTTTTTCCTCCGGTTTGAGTTCAATGACTTCTCCTTTCACGCCGCCTTCGTATTTGCCTAAACGCGGTTCAACCAGCTTATCAGTCACCAGCGTCCCCACAATCGTAATCAAAAAAACTGATGCAGCCATAAAATAATAATTCATGGCATAATTCATAGTCTCCGCATAGCCCGGGTCGATGATCGCCGCAGCGTCCTGCGAAATGCCGCCCAGCAGCGGATCCAGCGACGTCAAAAACAAATTGGCGCTGTAACCGCCCGACACCCCTGCGAAAGCAGCAGCCAAGCCTGCTAACGGATGACGTCCCAAGCCTGCGAACAACACTGCACCGAGCGGGGTGAGAATGACATATCCTGCATCCGAAGCCATGCTCGACATCACGCCGGCAAAGACGAGCGCCGCCGTCAACAGCCGATCAGGCACGGCAAACACTAGGCCGCGCAAAAGCGCGCTGATCAATCCGCTTCGCTCGGCCAGTCCGATTCCAATCATTGTGACAAGCACCGTTCCCAAAGGAGCGAAGTTCGTAAAGTTTGACACCGCACTCGTGAACAAATACCTTATTCCTTCAACGCTGAGCAAATTGTTGACATAAATCGACTGTTCTGGATTCGCAGGATCGATGACGCTGACCCCCAGCCCAGCCAACAATGCGGAAACCAACACGACAAGCAATGAAAAAATCGCAAACAATGTTATCGGGTGAGGCAGTTTATTTCCGACCCGTTCAATCGCCATTAATGAACGCATCACAATTCCTTGTTTTTTGTCCAAGATCTAAGCACCTCTTCCATATCAGTTATTGCAGCCGGTAAACGTTGCATTCACAGGCGTTTTTATGCATTCGCTTTAACAGTGACATGCCGATCTTCTCGCGGCCCAGCCAGCCCTTCTTCTGCTGCCTGTCTAAACGTATAGCTAAATTATTCCACGCCAAGCTTTTTTTAGTCGCAAACGACTGCATAACTTGCATGCAAAAAGGCCAGCTTTGCATAAGATGCAAACTGACCTTTATACATCGTTTTCAGCTCGGCCATTTCGCTTTATGACCATCCCAACCGTTACGGCCGGATCCCTTCATCCCATTGAATTTCGTATCCATGAATCCAATCCTGGCCTTTCCCTGCAAAGACAGGAAGCACGATGGAGAGTAATTTGTCTCTCAGCCAACTGGCTGCAGGACCAAGCTCTTTTTTCCCCGCTCCGTTTCTTCTGGCTGCTTTAATGATTTTTTCTGCACGTTCCTTCCGACCCTTTTCGAATATGTCGAAAATGTTCTCAATCGGCAGATCTCGATCTTTGATTAATTTCGCCAAATACATGCTGTCCTCCAGCGCCGCTGATGCTCCTTGACCTGCGTGAGGACTCATCGCATGGGCCGCATCTCCAATGAGGACGACGCGATTTTTAGACCACCTGGGCAAACTTTCTATGTCATGGATGCTGCTTTTGAAAATGCCTGATGACTGCTCGATGATGCGTTCAATCGGTGCATGCCAATGACGATGAAGCTGCAGCAGTTCTTCTTTTATCTCTTCCGCGTCAATGAGACGAAGCTGCTCCCTGGGCACTTCTCTTTGCTCAGGAATATTGCTCCACCACATCACTTCTTCTCCCGGCTTTTTATTGCATAAGGCAAAGCCAAAGAAACCTTTTCGGCCGAAAGTGAAACAAGTCGCCGATTCGTCAAATGCGCTGAAATTTTCTAATGCAGCCGCCGGTGCGAATCCTCCCGCGTTTTGAAGGCCTGTGTAAACAGGTTTCGGATCATTTCCAGCAACATATTCCCTCGTTTTGGAATGAATTCCGTCAGCTCCGATCAGGAAGTCTCCATGCGCTTTCGTTCCATCTTCAAAAACAGCCGTTGCGCCTGCTTCCTCTTCAACAATTTTCTTTAACTTCTTGTTATAATGAACAACAATTCCATGTTTCTCCAATTCGTCGATCAGCGTCTCATGAAATGAGCTTCTGGCAATATTGACTGCAGGGAACCCATATTTCTTTCGCGCATCTTGAGTAACTTTTGCAAGCAGTTTGCCTTTCTCGTTATGAAAACGCATGGCTGAACTGACTGCGCCTTTTTGTTCAATCACATCTGCAAGCCCCAGCGCTGCCAACACCCGCATTCCGTTAGGGGCAATTTGCAAACCGCCGCCGATATCTGTCCTCTTCTCATACATTTCATATAATTCCGAATGAATGCCTAATCGATTTAAAAACAGAGCCATCGATGCCCCTGCTATTCCGCTTCCGATTATGATCACTCTTTTGATGTTCATCTAACTCCCTCCCGCTTAAGCATAAGAATGAAAACTGATATAATGGGTCCATAAAGCTTATAAAAATAATTATCTAATAAAAATAATTAAATTAGTAAATTAATTATCTTATTTTGTTAAGATAAATATAATGGAGGTTTTTTCACGTGTCAAGAGATCGTTTCGAACAATGTGACGATATCATTGAAATATTGGGGAAAAAAATGCAGGAAATGAGCACCGCGACGGTTCTTTTTCATCAGAAAATCGCGGAAAAATTAGGGCTGAACCCTACAGATCACAAATGCCTCGGTTTAATTATGCAAAATGAATCGATGACTGCAGGCGATTTGGCCCGAATCACCGGCTTAACGACAGGAGCCGTAACCGGCGTGATTGACCGGCTGGAGGCGAAAGATCTCGTGAGGAGACAAAAAGATCCGAGTGACCGGAGAAAAATCATCGTCGCCGCCAATTTTGAGAAAGTCATAAATGAGGTGAGCCCTTATTTTGCGTCCCTTGCTGCTGCCATGAACGAATTGTACAATCAATATTCCGAACATGAACTTCAAACGATTTTGGATTTCGTCACCAAAAGCGTGGAAATTATTGAGAAGGAAGCGAACAAATAAACGGATATCTTCAGTCAAGCCGCATCTCGAATCAGCTGAGCATGGTTTGCTGAATGAACAGGTTTGACCAAACAAAAAAAGAGCCAGTTTCAAAATCTTCGGGCAGAATGAACTAAGCAAACCAACATTCTGTAGAAGATTTTGAAATGGCTCATTGTTAAAAGACTGTGTTTGGCTCTTGCGTTCTATTCATCAGATTGCTGCATGTTTTTGATCCGCTTTATCTGTTTCTCACCTGTCGTTACATCTGTGAATACTTCCTGGGATAGAAATTGAAGCTTTGTGTAATCAATATGTTCGTGAATGTGCGGGAAAAACAACTGCATAAATTCTGCGAAAAAATTTTGAATGAGTTCTTTGAACAATCGGTCATGATCTACTCGCGGGGAAGTGAGTTCATACTCGTTCTTGTCTTCTTTCACATTTATTATAATAACGTTTTTTCAGCATGAAAGAAGAAGCATGTTTCTTTGAAATCATCATATGCCAAACCGGAGTGCCCCCGCCTCGACAGTGTTGATAAAAAACAGTCTGCATGACATGCAAACTGTCCTTTGCGCGCTTTTTTAAGTCACTATATATAGTGGAAAACGGCAGTTTTTGTGTACACTTTTTTAAATAACTTTTCTGCATGCTCAAATGATTTGCCCTGCATGCATGTCATCCGTCCAATTCCATTTTCTGTCTTGCAATGCTTTCCACGATCAGTCTAGAATAATAGCATTATGTGGACGGGAGGCGGCCATAGTGGGATTTTTCGATCGATTCACAGGGAAAGAATTGGCCCAAAGCATCGATGCTTATACGAATCAGTACGGTGAAATTTTGGTCGGCATGCACCGTGCGATCTTGAGGCATCAACAACAACTTGAAAATTTGCAAAGACAAATGAACGCTTTAACCGATGGAAACGGGCGCTATATCCAATTATTAGATATCCTTGTTCAACATAAAGAGACCATTGAACAAAGCATGGATCATCACAGTCAAAACATGACGCAGCGTCAAGCTAATCTTCGCGCACAACAGCAATTGCAGGAAATAGACAGCCGCATATCGGTCATGCAAGGCGATCTGCAAAGCATGGAAGAACAATTAGCCGATCAGATAAAAGATCACAAAGAAACCGTTGCCGAATGGTCGAAGAAACACGCTGGGTTAGACCAAAGCATTTCTTCTTTAAAAAAACATGCCTGCAATATCCAAACGTCGATCTGGAGCAAGTGTTGGCTGACGGAACCGTCGCTGATTATTTGAACGGATGGAAAGGAAAATATTTCGAAGTGCTGGCGCGTGACAAGTTGAATAACGGGGAAATGTTAGGCGATATACAGCTGACAGAAGGACAAGTCGCTTACTTGGCTGAAAGTCCGACCCAGCCGGGATGGGATTTGCAAATTGTAAACGCAGACGGCACGATCGCGCAAGAGCTGCAGCTCAAAGCGAGCGATTCTTTGAGTTATGTAAAAGAAGCGCTTGAAAAATATCCGGATATTGAGATATTAACGACAGAGGAAATTTTCCAAAACGGCGGTTCGGCCATGGAGATGCTTCACAACAGCGGCATTTCGGATCAGCAGTTGGAAGAACTGCTGATTGGCTCGGCTGCCGGCGCAGCCGATTCGGCTGTTGATGCTGCTGATCTGCTTTTTCCCGGACTGCCCATTGCGCTCATTGCCGCCGCCGAAGGAGCAGCTGTTTTAACCGGAAAGAAAACACTGGAGATGGCCAAAGCCGATCTGTTGAACCGCTCTGTCAAAACGGGAGCCGCGTTAGGCGTCGGAACCGCTGTATATTTTCTGGACGGCGGCCTGCTCAGCATTCCGGCTTCACTGCTCACGCGATTCGGAATGGACCGAATGGAAATATACCGCCGTCTCGAACATGCTGCAACGGCCAAAACAGAGCAATTAAAAACATTGCTCCCGGCACAGCTGCCCCCGCCTCGACTAGATGCACCTTCCTGAAAATAGAAGATTTCAATTTTCAGATGAAGTCGCGGCTGCCGCTTAAGGCGAATTTCCACTCTTGCCTGACAATCAAGAAATCAGCAAATCAATGGGAATTTGCCAAAATGCAATATTTTCCCGCTTCCATGTATAAGTCACCAGTATGTCATTGCCGCTGACGATAATCGCGGGATATGAATATTCTCCCGGCCCATCTTCCAGCGTCAGCTTTCGGCGCCAAGTCTTTCCGTTATCATCAGAGACATCGATGACAAGCGGCGTGCGCGGCCCCCAATTTTCACCAACCGGATTGTAAACTAACGCCAGCATGCCGTTGGGCAGTTTCGCCAAATCAATGCCGCTGTTGTTATTAGGCATCGATAAGGCATAAGCTTCCGACCATGTCTTCCCGCCGTCGTCCGAATCACTGCGATAAATGAATCCTGTCGTCGTGCGCAGCAACATATGCACACGGCCCGGTTCCGATTCCCAGAGCGTCGGCTGAATAAAGCCCTTTCCTTTCATTGAAGCAGCCGGTGCAGTACAACTCCCATCACTAGGCGCATTGGCATTCAACCTGATCCGGTTGCTCATCGTCCAGCTGGCGCCGCCATCGTCAGATCGATCGACGAATGCTTCCCATGTTTCGCCTTCAAGCGAAGCCGGCGCCGCCCAAACGCCATTTTGCAATACAATCATTTTGTTCTTCACCGGTCCGCGTCCGCCAACGTCTCCTTTCACCAACTCCCGCGGATCGCTCCAAGTGAGACCGCCGTCAAATGACTGAACCACTCGCGTCTGCCAACTGCTGATCTTCATGCCGACTTTGTAAAAAAGCCATGTTCGGCCTGCATCGTCCTGATGCAAAACAGGATTCCAATGGGGCAGTCCCTCTTCATCCGCTGCTTTCATCGGCTCGCTCCATTTCCCGTCCTGGCGCCGTGAACACCAGATCGCCACATCGCCCGCGCCCTCTCTGCTCCCGCCAAACCATGCAGCCAAAATGCTGTTGTCCGGCAAAGCAGCCAACGTAGATGCGTGACAACTGGCAAACGGCCGATCCTCGCCAAAAATGAATTGTTTTGAAAATTGGATAATGTTCATCGATCCAGCTCTCCTTTAAGGAGTTTAATAATTATCGAGAAAGCACTCCGAAATTAACAAAAACGCCATGAACATGCCATGGATAAGTTCAACTTCTGTTATTCATCCCAAACCTTCATTGCTTAGCAACTTCTGAAGGGAAGGCAGAGCTGTCTGCGCGCCTGCTTCGGTTACAACGCGGGTGGCAACTCGGT
>CALKAN010000324.1 GCA_937983035.1 uncultured Paenibacillaceae bacterium
GATCAAATATTTCATTCAGCGAGCCCAGAAGAAGCGCGCCCTGTTCCCGCGCCATCCTCATGTGATGGTATGTGTGCCTTCAGGGGTGACCGCAGTTGAGAAAAGAGCGGTGGAAGATGCGACCAAACAAGCGGGCGCCAAAGAAGCGTACACGATCGAAGAACCATTTGCCGCGGCCATTGGAGCGGATTTGCCCGTATGGGAACCGATGGGTAGCATGGTTGTGGATATCGGAGGCGGAACAACCGAAGTTGCAGTGATTTCGCTGGGAGGCATCGTGACGAGCAAATCGGTGCGCGTTGCCGGCGATGACATGGACGAAGCCGTCATTCAATACATTAAAAGAACGTATAATCTCATGATCGGGGAAAGAACCTCCGAGCAGTTGAAGCTCGAAATTGGTTCGGCGCTTCCGCTGGAACAAACGGAAACGATGGAGATTAGAGGGCGCGACTTAGTCAGCGGCTTGCCTAAAACGCTGACCGTTTCTTCAGATGAAATTACCGAGGCGCTTTCCGATACGATCAGCAGCATTGTCGATGCGGTTAAAGTAACATTAGAGAAATGTCCGCCGGAATTATCCGCTGACATCATGGATCGGGGAATCGTATTAACGGGCGGCGGCGGTTTGCTTCGCAACATGGATAAGCTGTTGTCCCGCGAAACAGGCATGCCTGTCATCGTTGCCGAGAATCCGCTCGATTGCGTTGCGATCGGAACTGGAAGAGCGTTGGAAAACATCCACTTGTTCAAGGCGAGAGCCCCGTACAGCCGGCGATTAAAAAGGTGATTTTTTTAAGCTTCACGGGATGGGCAGGTGGTTGTCCTGATTAGACTGTTTAGAAACAAAAGGCTGTTTGTTTTGCTTCTTGCTTTGATCTTTTTCATTGCATTAATGGGATTGACGCTTGGAATAAAACATGAGATGACATGGCCGGAAAAGTTCGTCAAGGATACCGTCGCCTGGTCACAAGGATTGATTTATAAATCTGCGGGAGCGGCAGCAGGGTTCCTCGATGATGTGCGCTCCCTGCGCAATATTTACGAAGAGAATAAAGCGCTGCGCAGCATATTGGCCCAATATGCGAGGGACCGCGCGAAGTTGAACACGCTCGAAGCCGAGAATCGGAGATTGCAAGAACTGTTGGAATTTACGGAACGGCAAAAACAGTTTAACAACTATAAGTTTCATGTTGCTCGAGTCGTTTCCCAAAGCCCGGATGCCTACAATGCGACGATCAACATTGATTTGGGCGAAAAAGACGGCATGAAGGTGGACATGGCAGTCGTGACGACAGAAGGGTTGATTGGCAGGATTGTGCAAGTGTCGGCTTTTCACTCTACTGTCCAGCTGTTGACGAGTTTGAGCGAGCAGGATCCGACTGCGAAGCCGATTGCGGCGAAAGCTGAAGGCAAAGAAGATTCGTTCGGCATGATCGAAAGTTATGACCGAGAGAAAAACAGATTGATCATGACCAAAA
Source organism: uncultured Paenibacillaceae bacterium (assembly GCA_937983035.1). GTDB lineage: Bacteria > Bacillota > Bacilli > Paenibacillales > CALAME01 > CALKAN01. Next base: position 1,482 of record CALKAN010000324.1, read on the forward strand.
TTCGTCACGATGATCCGATTGCTGAAGGAGATGTCATCTTGTCGTCCGGCTTGGGGCAAGTGTTCCCGAAAGGATTGCGCATCGGCACAGTGGAGACCCGGGAAGTGGGCAGCTTCGGCATTACCCACATCGCTGAGATCAAGCCGTTTGCCTCGTTTTCGCATCTCAGGGAAGTATTCGTTGTGGAAATACCCGGGACGTGAGGTGCAGCATGTCACATTTTTGGTTTATTCCCATATTGCTGCTTGTTTTCCTGTTTGAAGGCACGCTTTTTCAATGGCTGATCCCGTCGGAATTGAAACTGATGACCGGCCTTTCGCCCCATGTGATGTTAGTGATCGTTCTGTATATTTCACTGTTTTTGCGGAGGCGGCTGGGTACAGTTTTAGGTCTCCTGTTTGGCTTGCTGCACGATTTCATTTATTATGGATTTATGATCGGGCCGTTTGCTTTTGGGATTGGAGTGACGTCTTATATTGCCGGAGTCATGACGGCCAGAGCGAAGCTCACGCTGTTTTCAACGATGATGGTCATGAGTTTTTCTTTTATTTTGTTTGAACACTTTTTGTACGGCATTTATTATTTGTTTCAAGTGATCGATTTTTCATATGAGTGGACGCTGATGCATGTGATGATTCCAAACGTCGTTTTTCATTTGTTGTTTGCGTTGATGCTGTATATTCCGCTGCGCTGGTTGATTGATAAGATGAAGGCCAAGCCTAAAGAAGAAGAGAGATAGCGCTTAGCCGGCGGCATTGCTTGTCTGAGAGAATGGGGGAGATCATGGTGGCAAAGGTGCGGAAAAAAGACCGTGTAACCATCAAGGGGAATCAGGAAGGATTAGTGTTTGTGCTGGATGATTCTTGCCCATTTGATGATTTGCTGAAAGAATTGAAACAGAAATTGTTTTTTTCACATGTGCAAATATTGTCAGGTCCGCTCGTGCATGTCCATGTGAAGCTCGGTAATCGCCAAATCAGCGATGAGGATCGAAAGATCTTGCTCGAATTGTTCGGTCAGAAAGGCAACTTGCTGATCAAGTCGTTTGAAACCGAAGGACGCATTGATCGCATCGATCCTTTTCCAGATCGCCCCAAGATGATGAAAGGGCTCGTTCGTTCGGGCCAAACCGTGCGCTTTGACGGCAATTTGCTGTGGGTAGGCGACGTGAACCCCGGAGGAACAATAATATCCACTGGGGACATTTACATACTCGGCTCATTGAAAGGCACGGCGCATGCGGGCTGTGACGGCGGCGAAGCCGCGATTATCGCAGCGGCTCATTTTAAGCCGACGCAGCTTCGGATTGCGGATGTTGTCAGCCGTCCGCCGGATGAGTGGGGATTTGAAGAGGCGCACAATGAGTTTGCTTACTTGGACAATCGAAAGATGAAAATTGACAAAATCGTGCATTTAAGGAAAATCCGGCCGGAGGCAAACGTATGGAAAGGAGTGTAGCCGCTATGGGAGAGGCGATCGTAATAACTTCGGGGAAGGGCGGTGTCGGCAAGACGACGACATCGGCCAACCTGGGAACAGCGCTTGCTTTGTTGGGCAAACGGGTGTGCATGGTGGATACCGATATCGGACTGAGGAATCTGGATGTCGTGATGGGACTTGAAAATCGCATCATTTTTGATCTGGTGGATGTGGCAGAAGGGCGCTGCCGCTTAGAGCAAGCGCTGGTGAAAGACAAGCGGTTCGAGCACCTCAGCTTTCTTCCGGCAGCGCAAACAAAAGACAAGGAAGCCGTATCGTCTGAAGCGATTAAAAAAATCATTCACCAGTTGAAGGAAGATTATGAATATGTGATCATCGACTGCCCGGCAGGCATCGAGCAAGGTTTCAAAAATGCCGTCGCCGGCGCAGACGAAGCGATCGTCGTCACGACGCCGGAGCATTCTGCGGTCAGAGATGCTGACCGCATCATCGGTCTGTTGGAATCGTCGCACATTTCTTCGCCGAAATTGCTCATCAATCGAATTCGCCCGAATATGTTAAAA
>CALKAN010000325.1 GCA_937983035.1 uncultured Paenibacillaceae bacterium
TCAAGCACTTGAAGCAAGATGTTAAATATTTCCGGATGCGCCTTTTCAATTTCGTCCAGCAAAACAACAGAGTAAGGCTTGCGTCTGACTTTTTCAGTCAACTGTCCGCCTTCTTCGTAACCGACATATCCCGGAGGCGCTCCAACCAATCGTGAAGTCGAGTGTTTCTCCATGTACTCAGACATGTCGATGCGAATTACCGCGTTTTCGTCGCCGAACAACGCTTCTGCCATTGCGCGGGCAAGCTCAGTTTTACCTACTCCTGTCGGGCCAAGGAATATAAAGGAACCCATCGGCCGTTTCGGATCCTTCAGTCCGGCTCTTGCGCGTCTAACCGAGCGGCTGACCGCTTTCACCGCTTCTTCCTGACCAATGACCCGGCTGTGCAATATTTCTTCCATCTTGAGCAACCGCTCTGATTCTTCTTCCGCCAGCTTGCTGACAGGGATTCCCGTCCAGCTGCTGACGACTTGCGCAATATCTTCGCCGGTCACTTCAGAATCTGTGCGGCCTTGCTTTTCTTTCCACTCATTCTTCGTCCGCTCCAGCTCTTCGCGAATTTTCTGCTCTTTGTCCCGCAAATTTGCTGCTTTTTCGAATTCTTGGCTTTGCACGGCAGCATCTTTTTCCTTGCGCACATCTTCAAGACGGCTTTCAAGCTGCTTCAAATTCGGAGGCACAGTATAAGAATTGAGACGAACTTTAGACCCTGCTTCATCAATCAAATCGATCGCTTTATCCGGCAAGAAGCGGTCTGTAATGTATCGATCAGACAACTTCACCGCTTGTTCGATCGCTTCATCCGTAATTTTCACCCGATGGTGCGCTTCATAGCGGTCTCTCAGCCCGTGCAAAATTTGAATCGCTTCTTCCGGAGACGGTTCTTCAACCATAATCGGCTGGAAGCGCCGCTCCAAAGCCGCATCTTTCTCAATGTATTTACGGTATTCATCCAACGTCGTTGCGCCGATGCATTGCAGTTCCCCTCTCGCAAGCGAAGGCTTCAAAATGTTGGATGCATCGATCGCTCCTTCCGCTCCGCCGGCGCCAATCAATGTATGCAGCTCATCAATGAACAAGATGATGTTGCCGGCTTGACGGATTTCCTCCATGATCTTCTTCAAACGGTCTTCAAATTCGCCGCGATATTTCGTTCCGGCTACGACCGAACCCATATCCAAAGTCATCACGCGTTTATCTTTTAAAATTTCTGGAATTTCATTGTTTACAATTCGTTGTGCCAGTCCTTCCGCTATCGCAGTTTTACCTACTCCCGGCTCGCCGATTAATACGGGGTTGTTCTTTGTGCGGCGGCTCAGCACTTGTATGACCCGTTCAATTTCTTTGCTGCGTCCGATCACGGGGTCAAGATTGCCTTCTTTGGCAATCGCGGTTAAGTCGCGGGCCAACCCATCCAATGTAGGCGTATTGACATTCGTTCCGCCGCCTTGATTGGAAGATACGGCTTCGTTGCTGCCAAGCAGCTGCATCACTTGTTGTCTTGCTTTGTTTAAGCTGATGCCTAAGTTGTTCAATACACGGGCAGCGACGCCTTCCCCTTCTCGAATGAGCCCAAGCAATATATGTTCTGTGCCTACGTAGGTGTGTCCAAGCTTGCGAGCTTCATCCATCGAAAGCTCGATCACTTTTTTAGCACGAGGTGTATAAGCGATATTTGTTGGCTGCTCTTGTCCGCGTCCGATCAAATTTTCCACTTCGTTTTGAATTTTTTCCAAGCCCAGTCCCAATGCGACCAGCGCTTTAGCGGCAATGCCTTCTCCTTCCCTTACAAGGCCGAGCAATATATGTTCTGTTCCTATATTATTATGACCTAGACGAACTGCTTCCTCTTGCGCCAATGCCAATACTTTCTGTGCACGTTCCGTAAATCTGCCAAACATCATAACAAAACACCTCCGTTAAATGTATTATACGTTGTTTTCCTTAGAATTGGAAAGCCAATTGCGTATGAGCTGCGCTCGCCGGATGTCCCTTTCCACCGGTGAAAGTTTGCTGCCGGCATACTGCTGCAAAAAGCCGGGCTGCGTCATGATCATCAATTCGTTTAATATCGTCGGCGGCACATTATGAATCAGATCCAAATCGATGCCGAGCCTCACATCCGAAATTCGCCGCGATGCCTCATTGGAATCAATCACATTCGCGTACATTAAGATGCCGTAAGATCTGCTGATCCGGTCCACCAACTTCGTCTTCGACTCAGACATCAGCCTTTCTCTGGCTGACCGTTCATGCTGAATAATTTGCTTCACGACACTGTACAAATTATCGATACTTTCTTTTTCCGACTGTCCGAGCGTAATCTGGTT
>CALKAN010000326.1 GCA_937983035.1 uncultured Paenibacillaceae bacterium
CGCTCTTCCGATCTCCAGCATAATATTTCCCGACACTTCAAATACGATCGTTCGGTTGCTTTGACTGACGGCATCCCGCAAAGAGCCGGGGCCTGAATCATTCAGATTGGTGACGATGTAGACTTCGCCTCCGCGGCCGCCGGTCGTGTATTTGCCGTAGCCTTCCGCACCTGGAAATGCCGGCACGAGTTTATCTTCAACCGCATCGTCAGCCGCATTGTTGGAAGCATCTTCTGCCGTTTCCGCTGCTGCGCTCCAATGAAAAAGGCTGAAAAGCAAGAGAAGCGCTAAAACGAAAAGCGCATATTTTTTCAGTTGAACAGCTTGTCCCATCCATTCATTCTCCTTCCCATCATTCCTTCAATTTCCTCTTTTTCGATTGCATGGAAAAGTATAATTTTTGAATCGCATCACCCCCCCAAACTCCATTTAAAAAGCCAATAAATGCCATCCCTTCAATAAAAATGATAGTGGAAATGAAAGCGTTTTTCTAACCGAATCTTGTCCAATTTTTGCAAAATTGACTTTTTTTGCCCTAAAAAGTGGAAAACCGAAAGCTTAAGCTTTCGGCTTTTTCCTTTGAACGAGTTCACACAGCAGCATGTGTTCATATTCGTATTTGCTGTTTGGAAATTTGAATTTTAGAACAATTCCCGCGTTTTCAATCGAGACGGATTTCAGCGCCTGAGATTTCACCACGCCTCTGACGATGCGATTCATGATTGCGCGATCGTTTCGCCGCACAGCCCTGGCAAAGGCATTGGCAAAACATCGGCTTTTCGCGAGTTTGCTGTAGAGAGGCAAGACTGCGGCAGATATTTTCTGCACCGCGCTCTTTTCGTAATAAAACTGCACCTTGCCGGGCGGAATCGCCGTGCCGTTCATGAACAAATAGACAGGAGCCGGCTGCATAAACGATACGAAATATCCGATGCCGTTGACGCTTAAACTTTCTTTCGATGCAGACGGCGCTGCTATTCTCAGCAATTTAAGCAATCTGGTCAAATCTGCCTTTCTTACGTATTTGCTCCATAATTGAGCAAACTTGTCATGATGAGCAAGAGCGCGGTACAAAGGAAGCATGGCGGCAGCAACATTGCGCAACATGGCTGGGGTGACGTATGGTTTGATGTTTCGCTTCTTTTTTAATATGACGGCCTTTTTCATGCGAATCATCACCTCCTGAACGTGCGATGCCGTTCTAACATGCGGTCAATGGCCCTCAATATAATGTATGGCAATTCGCATGAAATGTTTGGGCAAGTTCAGGAAAGGGGATTGTCCAGTGCATACAGTTTTCGGTATCTTTCATGAGCAGTCATCAGCTGCGCATGCGTTCCTTGCATCGCGATGCGTCCATTTTCCATAAAGATGATTTGGTCCATCTGTTCCATGCCGCTCAAGTGGTGCGAAATCCAAAACAATGTTTTTCCGTCCAGCGCTGCGAAAATTGTAGAAATAATTTTCTGTTCTGTTATGGGATCGAGTCCGACCGTCGGTTCATCAAACAGCACAATGGGACAATCCATCAGCAAAATCCGCGCCAATGCGATGCGCTGGCGTTCCCCGCCGGAAAAGCGGACGCCTGCTTCGCGAACGCGCGTCTCAAATGCATGCGGCAGAGATTCAATGAGCGGGAGCAGTCCGGCTAGTTCGGCCGCTTTACGCACTTCTTCATCCGAGGCGTTGGGTCTGCCTAATCGAATATTGTTTATGATGGTCGTGTCGAAAAGATGCGGCTTCTGATTCAGCATCGCAAACAGACGGCCTCTATGACTTGCAGTTTCGCGCACCGGAACACCGTTGATCGTCACGGTGCCTTTGGCAGGCGTCAGCTCGCCCAGAATGAGCTGCATGAGCGTCGATTTGCCTGCTCCGCTGCGACCGATGACGGCAACCTTGCCGCCTTGCGGCACATGCAAGGGGATATCTTCCACATT
>CALKAN010000327.1 GCA_937983035.1 uncultured Paenibacillaceae bacterium
AATCGGACCGGTTGACTGTGCGAACTGAATTTCTAAGTTTCCGCTCGTTATTTTGGCATTGACCGCACCTTGAAACTCTTTCATTTTGATGTTTCCGGTCGTCAGTTTCAAATCAGCAGTTCCAACTTTTGCATCGGTTGCATGAATATTGCCGGAAGTTCCTTCAAGCGCAAGATGATCTGCTTGCACATGGTGAATTTTGATGTTGCCCGATGTTAATTTGACCGACATTTCGCTCAGTTGAAACGGCATCTGTGAAGTTCCGTCAGCAGTGATGTTGCCGGAAGAAGCCGTCAGCTGAAGACGATGTTCAAAATCGTGCGGCACGATCAGCTCAAGTCTGGCAGACCCTCTGAACCAATCCAGTTGAATGAAATTCCAAAACGAACGTTTCCGCTTTAATTCAACTTCCAGTCTAGATCCGCTGCGGTTGATCTCCAGTTTATACCGATGGGAGCCTTGCCCTGTTAATTCAGCTTTTAAGTCGTTTCGCTGTTCCGTGCGAATTTGCACGTTTCCGCTCGTTGTTTTGACGTGAATGGCATCGATGTCTTGCAGCGAAACATGCTGCAGGTCATGATTTTTGCTTGCGAAGATCCAATCGCCGATCGGACCGATCGCTGCGAAATAAACGAGGATCACAGCACCCATTAAAATAAACAACCATCCGTACCCTTGTCTCATTCCTCATCAGCCTTTATTCATTCAATGATTTACTTACTATTTTAATGCTGCGCAATACGATTCAAAACCATCTGCAGACGGGTTTAAATTCCGACTTTGGTCGGGGCGCTCCGCCTCGGCCCCCAGAAAATGAATGGAATAAAAGCATTCTACAGCATCCTTAACGGAAAGCTGCTTCAAAGCGGAGCAAGTCTTCGTAAATGATTTTGTCCGAAACATGCAGCTCCTCGATCACCAGATCAATGTACGGCTCACAACGTTCATGCGGGGCTGGGTCGCCCGTATGCTTGTCATAGCAAGCACCGTTTGTATACAACAAATCTTCGGTGACGAAGCTGCCGTCACGAAGCACAGCCAGTTCCCGCCGCCCCGGATCGAACAAATTTTGGCCGAACTCGATGTTAGTCACCGATTCAATATTCAACAAATGGCGCAATGTAGGCTTTAAGTCAATATGTCCGGCAGTCGTGCTCAAGCGCTTGCCTTCCATTCCCGGCACATGGATCAGCAGCGGAACGCGCTGCAGGCGGATATGATCATATTCGCTAAGCTCGCGTCCAAGAATGTCCCCTAAAGCTTCGTAATTGGCCGGTGACAACCCATAATGATCGCCGTACAGGATGAAGATCGTATTTTCATACAGACCGTTTGCTTTCATGTCATCAAAGAACAGTTTTAAAGCTTCATCCATATACCGCACCGTGGCAAAATACCGGTTCACGATCTCATCATCGGTATCGAGCGGCGCCATCGTGCGATCTCGGTCATCCAGGCGGTAAGGATGATGGTTCGTGAGCGTGATCAATTTGCTGAAAAATGGCTGAGGCAGCTCTTTCATCTTTGCGGCCGCCTGCTTGAAAAACGGTTTGTCTTTCAGCCCCCAGCCGACTTGATTCGTTTTCGTAATGAAAAAATCGTCCGCAGAAAAAAATCGTTCATAGCCTAACGTGCGATACATCTCTTTACGATTCCAAAACTCGGGATCGTTGGCATGAAAAACATACGTTGCGTAGCCGGCTTGCTGCAAAAGTTCGGGCAGCGCTTCGTATTCGTTGTCGGATTGAGTATAAAAGACGCTCCCTTGCGGAAGGGGATACAAAGAAGTATCCACCGCAAATTCGGAATCAGATGTTTTGCCCTGTCCTGTTTGCTGATAAAATTCATCAAAATAAAAACTGTTTTTGGCCAGCTCATTAAGAAAAGGCGTAATTTCGATGCCGTTAATGGAACGCCCCAATACGAAACTTTGCAGCGATTCGAGCGATACAAGCACGACGTTTTTGCCTTCAGCAATGCCGCGCAAAGGAATGTTTTCTTGATGATGCTTCGATTGCCGCTTATTCAAGTAATCTTTGACAGATTGCAAATCTGTACTGTCGGCGAAAACTTCCTTCGTGTGCAGGAACGTATGGCTGACGATGTCATACAGATGATAGTGAAAGACTCCGAGCGTCTGTACGAGCACGTGCCGGTTTGATGCGCTGGCCGCGTGCCGATCGGCATTCGTCCATTGAATCAATGTTATATGGAAAGCAAGCAGGATGACCGCTGCAGCCGTTAAAATTTTGATTTCTTTCATGCGAAATTGAAATGCACGAATTGTTTTCCATTTGAATCCATATACGATCATCGTCAAAATGAGCGCATCAGCAAATATAAGCAAATCTGCAGGCATGAGCAAGCTGGTCACGCTGTCGCCCAAACTTCCGAAATTGTTCGTTTGAAACAGCTGCGGCACGGTAATGAAATCGTGAAAAAATCTGAAATACAACAAATTTGCAAATAAAATCGTTGAATAAGCCCAGTGAATGAAAACGAGCGCGCCTCGCTGTTTATTTTTTAACAAATAACAGCCAAGCAGGATCGCGATCAAGATGGAACTGCCTGGACTGATCCAATGCAGGATCTGTTCCGTGAATGTTTCCGGGCGCAATTGATATCCATAGTATGTTATGAGACATGTTTTCATCCAAAGCAATAAGAAAACGGCATAGAACAACGATGTTCTTTTTATATGGTGTCTCATCTGTCTCCCTCCAACGGCAGGAATCTCTTTTTTTGCCATCTTATAATCATAACATAGGATTCTGATCATATAAACGTATTTATTTCTTGTATGTTGCATTGCAATTTTTAGTTTTTATGACAAATTTAGTTCAATTTCCATATAAATGAAACTTTTTGCGTGAATGAAGCGTCAATGATAGATAGGGGGGCGATAGATCCGGGAACTTTGATGTGAAAAACAGCCGCAGCAAGGGGGAGGTTTGTGAAAAGAATGAGGAATGCATTGAGATCGATGCAGGGGAAGCAGAACAAATGGATGCTGATATCGATCATCATTATGTTAAGTTTTTCTTTCGGGTGGATGACTTACGGAGCCATGCGTGAAAAGGACAACGATGCTGTGAATGCAGCCAGAGAGAATGCAGAGCAAGTTTCCGAACAAACGCATTTCGAAGAAGTGTTGAATAAATCCGCGGATAAAATTATGCAATTCGCAGAACGGAGACGCGAAGAAACGGAACGCATCTTGAAGAAAGAAGCGGAGCGCATCGGCGAGACTGTGGAGAAGGCGGCTCAGGCTGCCGGCGAGCACATCACGCCGGAGTTTATTCGCGAGTCGCTGTCTGCCGGCATGACGAAAGAAGAGGTTAAAGCGGTGCTGGGAGATCATTACAGGAGACTGGAAAGCGAAGACGGCACAATGAACTTATGGCGGTATGATTACTTAAGAAACACCGCGTATGATGTGCCGATGAACGGAAATAAGCCGGACGTCGAAGGCATTGCAAACGGCAGCATTCATGCCCAGTTATTCATTGAATGGAATGAGGATGAGACGCTGCGATCTTATTCTTTTTATCAATTGAACGAAGAAGGGAAATTGGAAGAATATCATTTGACTTCTGATGAAGAAACGAAAGAACCCTCGCCATAAGGCGAGGGTTTTATGTTTGATTTCTGATGCGGCCGAGTTCGCTTACGATCGCTTCAATTTCTGAAATGCTGAAAGAAGTCCGATCGATGATCATGTCATGAATATCTTTAATCTCATCGTAATGTTCGCTGCTGAAGTGATCGGGCCTGATGGCTGCGCCGGTTGCCATGTTTAATTTCTTTTTAATGTTATCTACCATTTGCTGCACAGATTCATTCGTACGCTCTGTCATAATGATCGACCTCTTTTCTCCATAAAAATCGATTGTTCAGCGAACTCGCTTCGTCCAGAATCCGCCTTTGAAAAAGCGCGGTTCATATGAAACGACAAAAGCTCTCGGAGCAATTTCATTGATCGTGTCATACAGCTTTTTTTCGTTTTTGCGTTTAGCCAGCACTTGCATGACAAGACGCGGTCCGTCTCTTCCGTCGCCGAGCCAGCTTGTCACGCCGTAGCCTCTCTCTCGCAGAACGTTAGGCAAGTTTGTGTTTTCATTGTCTACGACGATCTGCAAAGTCACATAGCCGAGCGCGATCCATTCTTCGATCTTGCTGCCGAGAAAGACGCCGAGTCCGTAACCGATGCAGTAAGCGAGAATGTTCAGCGGTTTATCGATATTTTCCAGCACGATATTCAGTCCGACAATATAAATGAACACTTCGACGATGCTTAAAGCCGATGCCAAAGTTCTCTGCGCTTTCATCGTGAAGATTAATCGGATCGTGTACAGGGTGACGTAAGTGACATTGATGATGATGATCGTGGCAATCATTCCTAAGCCGAACATGCAGGATTCCCGCCTTTCTTCACGCATGCTGCATTCTATGCTGTCATTGTAAGCCTAACATTTCTATTTCATGATCGCAAGATGAATCCAGTTAATTTCTGACAACAGCTGGTCTAGTTTTTCAAACATGCGAAGTCAGCCGCCGAACGCAGATCGAAAAGCTCGTGCTAATTGGACGCGGTCCACTTCCCAGATGCGGGCAATTTCTTCGCAAACTTCATCTTCCCACCAGTCGCACAGCATTTTGCGATTATTTCCGTTCTCGGCGATCCATTGCAAATTCCCGACCGTTTTTTGCAAATAAAATGCTTCTGCTTGTTTCATTTTATCGTCGGGAATCCATTTCTTCATTCGCTTGGCAGCCCGGTACAGCTCTTTCTGGCAAGACCTGCGAATCTTTCTTAATGAAGGTGCATCTTGCTCATGTTTTCCCCGCGCGTTGTTAAAAACCATAAAAAATCACCCTCCTGCACTAAAATATGCGGAGGGCGATGGGCAGGACACTAGTCCACAATGATATAGGCGATCATGGGACCTTTCGAAGAGGCGTCAGGATGCGCTAAACATATGAGCCGATATATGCCTTTCTCTTTTGCCGTAAATTGAACAACGGTCTCTTCCCCTTCTTTCACCTCTCCTTTAATATCTGTCCCTTCAATAATAAATGGGTGATTGTGTCCTTTGTTTCCTCGGATGACCAGCTGCACTTGTTCTCCTTTGTTAACAAAAATCGTGCTTGGATCCCAACGGTAAGACTCCGCTTGCTTTCCATCCTTCGTTGTTGAAATAAACTCTCCAGCGACTAAATGAAAAGACTTTTTCCCCGCGGATTGATTGAACACCGGGACATCTGTCGTGTCTGCGCTTCTGTTAGCAACATAAATCCATGCTCCCGAGACAATAATGACAAGAGCCAGCACCAGCATGATCTGCTTTTTCGTAATGACAATAAATTTGGACATGACAGGAACGACCTCCTCCAAGGTGTTGGGCTGTTTCCACTATCATATGCTTGTGCTTGTCTCCGCATGACTGCAACGTGCAGTGAAGGTGAAGCTGGAAGCGTGCAGTTGAAAGGGAAGGAGTATGGAAAGAGAAGCATCATTGAAATAGAGCAGCATCATTGAAAGAGAATCGGCATGTCCTCAACGTTGCGGGAATAATATGGATGATAGAGACATGATCAGATAAATGCGACAGGAGGCGGATCAGTGCATGGACTGGTTGCATGCGGCAGCGGAACAAGTTTTTATTTGGTTGAAAGATTTAGGTTATATCGGCATTTTGATCGGATTGATGGTTGAAATTATTCCGAGTGAAATTGTGCTCGGGTATGGGGGATATTTAGTTTCCCAAGGAGCCATTACGTTCACCGGAGCCGTCATTTTCGGAACGATCGGCGGCACGTTGGCGCAGTTGTTTTTATACTGGATCGGGAAATACGGAGGCCGCCCATTTTTGGAAAAGTACGGAAAATATTTGATGATTAAGCAAAAACATTTGGAGTTGTCGGAAAAGTGGTTTGCCAATTACGGCGTCGGAATCGTATTTACCGCTCGATTCGTTCCGGTTATTCGGCACGCGATTTCCATCCCGGCCGGGATCGTGAACATGCCGTTTTGGCTGTTTACTGGCTTGACTGTGCTGGCGGTAATTCCATGGTCTGTCTTTTTCATATACATAGGGAAGGCGCTTGGGGACAATTGGAGGCAGATTGATGAAATTGCAGGAAATTACGCCATGCCTTTGATCGTGACGGCGGTCATGATGGCGCTTTTATATCTTTGGTTTGAAAGGAGAAAGCAGAAGGCAGGCATGCATTCCAAAAGGGCGGCAGAGCAGGCAGGAAAAAATGCCGTTTTCGGGCCGGATTGCATCGTGCTTGATCGCCGCATCGTCTTTGCGAAGCACAGCAGACAACGTTTTGATCAATTGATCATCAGTCCCAGCGGCGTATTCTTTATTGACCGCCGTTCAGACCGCATGGATGAAATGTACAGGCGCGAGTACATTCTTAAAGAGTTGCTGCGCGAGCATCATATTCAAGCGCCGGTGACAGGGGTGGTCAGCGCAGGCGCAACGCCGCAGCAGTCCAAACAAGGCGCCGCGTTTCGCATGATTGAAGAAAGCAGGCTGCCAGATTTTATTCACTCTTATGGCAGGCAGAAGCTCGATCAAGAAGCAATAAACAAAATAGCTGAAATCATCATGCAGAACAGCGGCATAGCAGAATGAATCAAGCAGCGAATCGGATGATGGAACAGATCATGGACAATTTTGCACGGCATGTTATGCACAGATGTTTTTCCAGCTAATATTTGGTATGATAGCTGAAGATGCATTTTTTATAAGGAGGTTTGCATATGGCTGTGAACTTAGCTCATAAATTTGACACAGGGTTGTCGCCGGAAGCTTTTATCGAAGGAATGACCCAAAATAAGGAAGCGTTTCAGAGCTGGTATGATCAATTTAAATGGGAAAATGACGATATTCGCTCCTTTTTTTCATCATTAAATTATCGAGATGATTTGCGGTGCCTGATCCTGGCTTCTGATTGGTGCGGAGACGTTGTGCGCAACATTCCTGTCGTATTTCAAGCGATGCAGGAAGCGGGAATCCCGACAGAAGTGCTGATTATGGAAGAAAACTTGGACGTCATGGATCAATTTCTGACGATGGGCGGCCGTTCCATCCCGATTGTTATCTTTACGGATACTGGAGGGGCTGTGTTGGCGCAATGGGGGCCTCGTCCGAAGCATATTCAGGAAGTGATGGTTAACTTTAAGCAAAACAACCCGGATCCAGAAGCAGCAGACTATCAGGAAAAATTGCAAGAAGCGCGCAAGGAAATTATGGCCAGATACGGCGAAGGAACGGGATATCAAGCCTATATCATACAGGAGCTGCGGGATATTCTTTCACGCATATGACGATGGTGAACATTGAAACTTTTACGCTGGGTCCGCTTGCAACGAATGCTTACTTGCTGCAGCTGCGCGATTCGGACCGAGCTGTCATCATTGATCCAGGCATGAATCCTGAACCTTTGCTTACGCGCATTGAATCATTGAACATCGAAGCGATTTTGCTGACTCATGCACACTTTGATCATATTGGAGGCGTCGATGTCATCCGCAAGCGTTTTGGCTGTCCGGTTTACTTGCATGAGGCCGAATCCGACTGGCTTGCTTCGCCGGCTAAGAACGGTTCCTTAATGTGGCCGGAAATCGGCGGGCCCATTGCGACGGATCCGGCAGAGGAAACGCTTGAGCATGGGCAGACGCTGGAACTGCTCGGACAAAAGATTGAAGTTTATCACACGCCGGGTCACTCTCCGGGAAGCGTCAGCTTTAAGCTCGGAAATTATTTGTTCAGCGGCGACGTTCTGTTTCAAAATTCGATCGGTCGCACTGATTTGCCTGGCGGAAGCTCTCAGCAGCTGTTTACATCGATCCATGAAGTGTTGTTTTCTTTTGATGAAAGCGTGATCGTGTTTCCCGGGCACGGTCCGCAGACGACGATCGGGCATGAGATGGAATTTAATCCTTATGTGTAGAATGTCGGGGATTGTGCCGGCAGCGGCCATATGACGAAACAAAAAAGCGATGTTTTAGAGTAGACAAATTTTCGGGAATATGGTACGATAATGTCGTAATTTGGAAATTGAATCATTGTTATGCATGCGAAGCACGCAGGCTTGAATGCGAATCGATCGCGATTCGAAGCTTGCGTGCTTTTTTGCGTGCAAATATGGAAGTCAAGGGGGATGAAATGAGTCGCAAGAAAAGTTTGGGAATTGCCTTTATCTCAGCCGTGCTGGCAAGCGGCTTTGTTTATGCCATTTATGTGATGCAGCTTAAACATATGGAGTGGCAGGATACGATTCAAGTCGCGGCTCCTAAACAGTTTATTGATGCTGGAACATTGCTTACGCCGGATTTGATCGAATATAAAACGATTCTTGCCGGCGGCTATGAGGAGGGGATGATTTTGGATCTGGACGAAGTTTTGGGCAAAGAAGCAGTCGTTCCGCTCGGAGAAGGCGAGCCGATTTTAAGCTGGAAACTGAATCATTTTCATTTAATGCCGCAAGGAAATGAGTCGACGTTTCAAATTCCGAATGCTTACATTTTGTCCGTGTCGAATCAAATTCGAGCAGGGGACTATGTGGAACTGTACTTGTCCAGTGCGGACGGCAGTTCAAGAAAATTGTTTTCGGAGCCTGTCGTTGTTGCGTCGGTGAAAATGGCCTCGAATCAAGAGGTCGAAGACGGCGCCAATTCGTCGCTGTTGTCTCGTGCCAGAGGTGATTTAGAAAGATTGTATGCATCCAGGCGCAATGCGAATGGTCCGATCGATCAAATTAACTTGAATTTGACTGAAGAACAATGGCTTGAAATTGACCGTTTGTGCAAAATCGACGGCAATCAGCTCGTCATTGCATACAGCAATCGGAAGCCGAAATTGCTCGAGACAGCGGGGAAAGGAGGAGTGAAGAATGGGTTCTGAATGGGAGGAAACAAAACAAGCCGCTCCGATCGTTTGTTTTGTCGGAACGACGCCCAACATCGGCACGACCAGCATTTCGTTCGGCGCAGCCATGCATGCGGCCATGCACACGCAAAGCAAAGTCGGCTACTTGTGCCTGAATCTTAAAAGCTCGAAACTGCATCGTTACATCGGCAGAGATGAGCCGGTCATGTCTCTGGACCGGCTGCGGGCAGAATTGAAATCACGCAGTTTAAATGAAACAAAATTGCTGCAGCATTGCGATCAGCTGCGCGGACTCGACAATTTTTATATTTTATACGGAAACATGCTGCGCGACCAAGCGGAATATTTTCAAGCTGAAGATATCGAGCATTTGCTTCAAATGGCTGCCGATGCATTTGATTTTTGCGTGGTTGAAGTGAGCGCTTATTGGGACAATGCCGCCACGGTCTGCGCGCTCCGCAGGGCAAACCGCGCGATTGTGGTCACAACGCCTGAGTTGTCCAATTTTCAGGAAGATTTGAACCGTTGGGTGAAAGGATTTGCGGTTGAACTCGGACTTGACGAAAACGAGATGCAATTGTTTGTGTCTCAATATCCTTCGCCCCATGCCAATTATCGTTTGAAGGACATTCGCAAAGAAACGGGCATGCAAGTCATCGGGAATGCGAGGCATGTTCAAGAGCTCGCCTCTGTGCTGGATCAAGGCAAACTCCATGAATATTTGCAGAAAGACAATGATATGGCTAAGTCTGTCGCGCTGATCGCAAAAAGGTGGCTGAACAGTTATTCTCTCGCTCAAACGCATGAAGCAGCCGATCAGCAGCAAAGATGGATAAGGAAATTGCTTTCTGCTCTCCACATCGCGGGATAATTGCTGTCACGGATGAGATGAATATGATTGGGAGGGAGGAATCAATGGAAGAGCCGCGCAAATTTTCAGTCATTGCGTATTCTCAACAGGTAAAATCGAAGTCGCAAAGGAATGCTGCCCATCGCGTGCAATCCGATTCATTTAAGCGAGTAGTGGAAGACATGAGAAACTTTATTATCGCTTACAGAGCGAAATCATCCGCGGATCAAACTGATTTTGGCGAAATGCTCAACAGGGCGGTGCTCGGATTTTATGAAGAACGTCGGCAAATTTCAGCCGTCATTCAAGATGAACTGATCAAGCGCAGGCTGCAGCACATTCCGCCGCCGCCGCAATTTCAAAGTCTTGGCGAAGCGGTTTTTGCCGAAATCGTCGGGCTCAATGTGCTCGAACTTGTTCTGCGAAACAAAGAAGGGCTGGAAGAGATTCAGGTGGTGGGCACGCGCATCTTTGAAGTGAGAAATGGAATGGTCAGCCGCTCCCCGTACAGTTTTGCTGATTTGAAAGACGTTGAACGAATTCAGCAAAATTTGGTGCTGTATAACAATGATGTTTTAAATGAAGGAAAGCGGTGGGCAGAAACGAGGCTGAGCGACGGATCGCGCGTGACGATGACGAGAAGCGGTTTTACGTCAGAGCCTACTATAACGATTCGATTTTATGCCGTTCGAACGTTTAGTTTGCAAGCGCTGTGCGAGCCAGAGCATGAAACGATTGACGAGAAGGCGATGCATGTGCTGCGCTCGATTCTTCGCTCTTATTTCAACATCGTCATTATTGGCCCGACAAATTCAGGCAAAACGCATTTAATGAAAGCGCTCATCGCCGAACTGCCGGACCATGAACGCATCGTCACGATCGAATCCAATTTTGAACTGATGTTGAAGCGGGATTTTCCTGAGAAAAATATTATCGAATATGAAGCGGACGAAGATGATGAGAATCATTCCAGTTCTCGGGCTTTTAAATTGGCTTTAAGACAATCGCCGCAAAGAATTTGCAATGCCGAAATCAGAGATGAGGATGCGAATATTTACGTGCGTGCATGTACACGCGGGCATCCCGGCAGCATGACTACCGTGCATGTGAATGCATTAGAGGATGTTCCAGATGCGATTACGGATATGTGCATGCTGGACCGAAGAGGGATGGATCCAGCCAGGATGGTCAAAAGAATCACGCAATATGTAACGCAAATCGGCATTGAAATGGCGGTCGTCAAAGGAAAGAGGAAAGTCGTTCGGATTGCGCAATTCAATTATGACGACGGAGAAGTACAAGTGATCGATCTTGTTCGCTACAACGAGCAGAAGTCCGTTTGGGAGATTGCGGGAAAGTTCACGCCGCGCGGAGCGGAACAAATCAAAAGGCACGATCCCGAAGGCTATAAACAAATGCAAAAATACGGTTTGGTGAGAATATGCACAAGTTGACGCTGATCTGTTTCATCATTATTTTATTTTTGCTGTTCAGCCTGTTTTTCTATTGTTTGCTTGCCGTTATTTTGACCGCTTCGGCCGCTCGGTCCAGGCTGCAGTACGTGAAACGAAAAACGGTTCGTCATGACATGATGCTGCGATCCCGTCTTTTGCGTCACATGCGAGATCTTTTGCTCGCGCTCGAATCTTCTTTCAGTCTGACATCTTTTATGTATTTATCATTGCTGGCAGGTTTGAGCGGGACGTTGATCGGATCGCTGCTGCTTGCGAGCATCAAAGGAGCGCTCATGATGGGAAGCATGGGCATGCTGCTTCCGTATCTTTTGTTAAGGATGCGCCTTCTGAATAAGCAAATGCGCATTCGCTTAGATTTTTTGCCGGCAGTGGAACTATTCTATCAATATTACATGCTGGATCCCGGCCAGAACATCCGCCGGGTTCTGCAACAGGCTGTTGAAGAAAAACGGATGCGGGAACCGATCCGCTCCGTATTTGAACAATTGCAGCGCAACTTGGCTGCCGGCAGGGAAGTGGATGAAGCATTGTCTATTTTTAATACCGCGCTCGGTCACCGCTGGTCCCAATTTTTCTCGCATATTTTTCACATGGGATATACGGAAGGGGTGGACGTTTCCAGCAATTTGAAAGATTTGATCGTCGATATGCGGGAAGCGATTTTGGCAAATCAACAAGAACGAAATCGGCTGTTGGAAATTCGCATTGCAAATTTTACGCCCGTATTATTTTTGCTTTTGTTCATGTTTGTAAATTATAAATTGAATCCGGCACAAACCAGATCGGAAGAGCGTCGTGTAGGGAAAGAGTGTAGATCTCGGTG
>CALKAN010000328.1 GCA_937983035.1 uncultured Paenibacillaceae bacterium
TGTAAATGCGTTGTTGACCGAATTGCGTTGTTGTCCATAGCGTTATTGCTGTAAATGCGTTGTTGACCGAATTGCGTTGTTGTCCATAGCGTTATTGCTGTAAAATGCGTTGTTGCTGCAAAATGCATTCGTTGACCGCAAAATTGCGTTGTTGCTGTAAAATGCATTTGTTGTCCGCAGAATTGCGTTGTTGTCCGCAAAATAGCGTTATTGCTGTAAAATGCGTTATTGACCGAAAAATAGCATCGTTGGTCGCAGAATTTTGCTTTTTTTTTGCTTGCGGCTTTGTTGCCCATTTACGAGCGTTTGCGATTTCGTCCAGCGGCAGAACTGCCGGCTGATGAACGGCCTGCTGCAGATCGACGTTTTTTGGAGTTGGCTGCATAGCGGCGCTGATGCGATGAGGTGCGTTTCCTTCTTCTTTTTTTAGCGCGCGGGGTTTTCAAATCAATATCTGTCGTCGTTGCTTTGGCCGGGATCAGCGATCCGGCGAGCAGTTTGATCATCGGCGCCATTTTTTGCACGTTTTGAATGATGCTGCTCATTTTATTGATGGAGTTCATAATTCCGTCGATGCCGCCCATGCGGTCGATGATTGTTTTTACATCATTGAAATTCAATTTGCTGCCGGCGCCGAACAACCCCCCTCCTGTGCTGGGAGCGGGAGTTTGCTGAACCGGCGTTGCCGGCAAGATGTTTTGTCCTTGTCCAGGCGGCTGCGAATAGACAGGCAATGTCGGGTATTGCGGCGGCGCAGGCCCTCCCGGACCCATATACGCATTCGTATGAGCTCTCTCTGCTTGGTACGGGTGGCGATAATGATATTGACTCATACACTTCACGTCCCTTTATCGAATTGGTGACTGGTATTTTACTCTACTGTATGTATTAGGCAAATGGTTCGTATGGACGGTTGTCACGATCATAAGAAAAAGTTCGGGATTAGGCGGAAGTTTGGCCCGTTACCGCATAAAGTCGTTAATGATTGAAGTCGGTAAAGAAATAAAGTAAACTAGAGATAAGCAAAAATCGATTGGAAATGAAGGACAGATCTGCATTTGCGTGCAGGCAGTTTCATGGATTCATTGCATGATTTTTATTAGTTTAAAAATGCAGGGGTTGAGTGAAAATGCAATTGAAAAAGTTGAACGACAAAGCGATCGACCAGTTGTTCGAAGCGATTTTGAGCTTGAAAACGATTGAAGAATGCTACATCTTTTTCGATGATTTGTGCACAGTGAATGAAATGCAATCGTTGTCGCAGCGGCTGGAAGTCGCTCGCATGCTGCGCAAAGGCTACACGTACAACCAAATTGAAGCGGAAACCGGTGCGAGCACGGCTACAATTTCAAGGGTAAAGCGGTGTCTCAATTATGGGAATGACGGTTACAAAATGGCGTTGGAGCGCATTAACCGTTAAAGATGCCGGCCCGAAAAGGTGGTATGGATGAAGAGGAAGCGAGCCCGATTAATTTATAATCCGACATCAGGTCGGGAAGAAGGCAAGAAACGGCTGCCGGATTTGTTGGCTGTGTTGGAGAAAGGCGGCTTCGAAACTTCATGTCATGCAACAGAAGGTGACGGGGATGCCGCTGATGCCGCGGCTCAAGCTGTAGAACATGAATTCGACGTGGTGATTGCAGCAGGCGGCGACGGCACGATTCATGAAGTGATCAACGGCTTGGCGGATCAAGAGCGCCGCCCCTCGCTCGGCATCATTCCGCTCGGAACGACGAATGACTTCGCCCGGGCGCTTGGCATTCCGAGGCATTGGCGCAAAGCGGCGGAACTGATCGTTCGCGGCCATCAAGAAGTGATCGATCTGGGCAAAGTGAACGACCGGTATTTCATCAACATTGCCGGCGGCGGATCGATGACAGAACTGACGTATGAAGTGCCGAGCAAACTGAAAACGGTGCTGGGGCAGCTCGCTTATTATATGAAAGGGCTGGAGAAATTGCCTCGGCTCAGGCCGATTCATTTGAAGATCGAAAGCAAGGAGCAGCGGTTCGACGGAGAAGCGATGTTGTTTCTCGTTGCAAACAGCAACTCTGTCGGCGGTTTCGAGAAATTGGCACCGGATGCGCGCATGAATGACGGGTTGTTGGACGTGCTCATTTTAAAAAAATGCCACCTTGCTGATTTTGTGCGCGCGGTGACGCTCGCTTTGCGCGGAGAACATATCCATGATAAAAATGTGATATATTTTCAGACGGATCATATGGAAATTTATTCGCCGGACTATACCCAGCTCAATCTGGACGGAGAACTCGGCGGAACGCTGCCGTGCCATGTTTCGGTGCTTCCTTCTCATTTGCACATTTTTACCGATCAAACCGGACATTCTACTTACCATGAGCGAACGGAACTAAGCGATGCTGATGAAGATCGAACACTACTTGCAAACGGAGCGAACGAAGATGACGAACAAGAAGACAAAATCTAAAAAAAAGCGATCTGCGCCTGCCGCTAAGGCAGGCTTTCCTGTCAACAAAAATGACATCGTTGACGTCGACGTGACGGACGGCATGGGTCAGCACGGAGAAGGCGTCGGGAAATTGGACGGTTTTACGCTGTTTATCCAAGGCGCTTTGCCCGGAGAACGGGTGCGGGTCAAAGTGCTGAAATTAAAAAAGAAATATGGCTATGCCAAATTGCTGGAAGTGTTGAAGCCGAGCCCGCATCGGACGGAAGCGCCGTGCCCGTTGTTCGGCCGCTGCGGCGGCTGCCAG
>CALKAN010000329.1 GCA_937983035.1 uncultured Paenibacillaceae bacterium
ACGATCCTGATGATTTTCTGCACGCACCGCGTCATCCAATCCAAAATCGGCCGCGCTTGGATTTCGATTCGAGAAAATGAAAGTGCGGCGTCATCTCTTGGCATCCACACAGCCAAATACAAGACGATCAATTTAATGTACGGCGCATTCTGGGCGGGCATCGGCGGCGCATTCATGGCGGTTTATTACCGTTATATCGACTCGACGATGATCGGTTTAGATGAGAACTTTAACATATTGACGATGATGATTATCGGCGGCATGGGCACGTTGGCTGGACCGATCGCAGGGGCCGTGGTCGTGAATTTGATTTCCGAAGCGTTCCGTTTTCCCGCGGAATCTCGCCAAGTGTTGTACGCGATCCTCATCATTGTAATGATGTGGTTCCGTCCGCAAGGATTGATCGGTTCATTGGAAGGCGGATATCAGTTTAAGTGGAGAAAGAAAACGTCAAAGTCTGAAAAATCGTTGGAAAAAGAAGGTGTTTCCCAATGACGCTTCTCGAAGCGACGCAAGTGAGCAAATACTTCCGCGGCCTCAAAGCGGTAGAAAGCGTAGATGCATCGGTCAAAAAAGGTGAAATTTTCGGCATCATTGGACCGAACGGTGCGGGAAAAACGACGTTTTTGAACTTGATTGGGGGCACGTTTCCGGTCACGAAGGGCAAGCTCGTTTTCAACGGCGAAGACATCACTAATCTCCCGTCGTGGAAGATCGCCCAGAAAGGCATTGCCCGCACATTTCAAAATATTCAGCTTTTTAACAGCATGTCTGTGCTGGAAAATGTCGCTGTCGGATTTCATATCAGCGAAAAGAGCGGCATGATCGACGCCATTTTTCGCACGAAGCGTTTCAGAAAAGAGAAAAAAGAAATTGAAGAAAGAGCGCTCGCTCTTCTTACGAAGCTTGGGCTGGAATCTTATAAAGATGTGCTGGCGAAAAACTTGTCGTACGGCATGCAGCGAAAAGTGGAGATTGCCCGCGCGCTTGCGGCCGATCCGAAACTTCTGCTGCTGGATGAGCCGGCGGCAGGCATGAACCCGAATGAGACGAAAAGTTTGCTCGAATTTATTAAAGCGATCAACAAAGAAGGCTATACGATCATGGTCATCGAGCATGACGTCAAGTTTATGATCCAATTGTGCGACCGCATCATCGTGCTGAATTATGGGAAAAAGATCAGCGAAGGCACGCCGGAAGAAGTGCGGAATGACCCGGCGGTTATCGAAGCGTATTTCGGCAGGGGCCGCGTTGCGCAGCAAGGAGGTGCTTAAAGAGCGTGCTTCAAGTAGAGAACTTGTCCGTTCATTACGGGAAAATTCATGCAGTTCGCAATGTTGAGTTTCAAGTGAAAGAAAATCAAATTATTTCCCTCATCGGATCGAACGGTGCGGGGAAAACGTCGACGCTGCGGGCGATTTCGGGGCTCGTGCCAAAGGCCGGCGGAAAAGTGACATTTGCAGGCCATGACATTACGAACATGAAACCGGACAAAATCGTCAGCCTCGGCGCAGCGCACGTTCCGGAAGGAAGACACGTCTTCCCGAACTTATCCGTGCAAGACAATTTGATCATGGGCAACGTCGCAAGCAAAAAGAGCAAAAAATCCGAGCTGAACCAGCTTATTGAGGAGCAATATGAATTGTTCCCGCGGCTGAAGGAGCGGTATAAGCAAATGGCCGGCACCCTTTCGGGCGGAGAACAGCAAATGCTCGCGATCGCCCGCGGCTTGATGAGCGATCCAAAACTATTGATGCTGGACGAACCGAGCATGGGGCTTGCGCCAATTATCGTTGACGAAATATTTGAACTCATCGTAAAGTTAAAACAAGGCGGACGTACGATATTGCTCATTGAGCAAAATGCGAGCATGGCGTTATCCATATCTGATTACGCATACGTGCTTGTTCTCGGATCGATCGCTCTTGCAGGAACAGGCGAGGAATTGCTGCAAAGCGATGAGGTCAAAAAAGCTTATTTAGGTTTCTGATTCGATTACAGCAAAAGATGATATTACAGCAAAGGAGTTTTGATCATGGCAGTACAAACGTTTGGAATTATCGGAGCAGGGAACATGGGCGGAGCCATCATGGAAGGCATTATTGCAAGAGGAGCGATCGCAGCGGAGAACGTCACTGTATACGATTTGAATCCTGCTGCGCAGGAGCGCGCGCGCAAACTTGGCGCGAACGTTGCGGCAAGTTTGGAAGAGCTGGCAAGTGCATCCGACGTGATTATGCTGGGCGTTAAACCGGTCGATTCGCTGCAAGTGGTGCGAGACTTGGGCAAGCTGCTGGAGGGCAAAGCGCTGCTGTCGATCGTGGCCGGGGTGCTGTATAAAGATTTACAAGAGGCATTGCCGGATGTAAATTATCGCATATTGACCGTGCTGCCGAACACGCCGATCCAAGTCGGCGAAGGGGCGACGGGATTTACGTTGGAAACGACATTTACCGAAGAAGAGAAAAAATTCGCTCAACATTTGTTTGAAGCAGTAGGCATCGTCGAATGGGTTCCGGAGAGGCTGCTGTTTGCCGTATCTGCGCTCAGCGGGGGCGGACCTGCATATGCAGCCATGTTCGTTGAAGCTCTTTCTGACGGCGGCGTGCTGCAAGGTTTGCCGCGCGAGACGGCTTATCGGCTGGCCGCACAGACGATCAAAGGCACGGGCCAAATGATTCTCGAAACCGGCATGCATCCAGGCGCTGTCAAAGACGGCGTCACCTCGCCGGGCGGAACGACGATCGAGGCTGTAAAAGAGCTGGAAAAAGGCGGTTTCCGCCATTCCGTCATCAGCGCAGTCAACGAAAGCGCAAAGAAATTTTCAAAGTTAATCTGATCTTTTGAAGTTCAGATTAGAACAGCGACAGATGCATTCTGTCGCTTTTTTTATTGGTATCGGCAATTTGGCGCAAGATTTATTATACAAAATTTAAACTAGTTCTTGGCCGCGCGGGCGCTTTATAATAATAGTAAACAAAAATGTAAGCGTTATCAACAAACGGAGGGGTGTTTATGTTAACAAACTCGGTGAGAGGAATTTGCTTGTTGATTTTCTTGCTGATGTTAGCTGCAGGATGTTCCCAAGGAGGAGGGGGAGACGGCAGTTTGAACAGCAATCCTGCAAGCAGCGCGCCGAAGAACTCGTCAAACAGCCCGGATTCAGAAACATCACAACTGGAAGTGCCTCCAGAACCGGCAGAAGTAAACATTTATTTTTCATACAATATGCAATTTGAAGAAATTGGATTGAAAGAAGCGGTTGAAAAACAATTTCCGCATTATACGTTGAATCTGATCGTGAGAGGAGAAGGGCTGCAATACGAAGATGTGATCATCAGTCAAACGCCGATAGATCTTGTGTACGAATCGACCGCGTTTACGGTTGCGCGCATACAGCATTATGGATTGGATCAAGACTTGCAGCATTGGATTGATAAATATGATTTCGATCTGTCGGTATTTGAGCCGAATATTTTAGCGCATTCTTACGCCTCCAACAGTGAAGGAGTGCTATACGGCCTTCCTTTCAGCTTAAACCGATACGGATTGTTTTACAATCAAGACATTTTCGACATGTTTGCAGTGTCTTATCCTGAAGACGGGATGACTTGGGACGAGGCGTATGATCTGGCGCGGAACTTAACGAGATTGCATGAAGGCGAACAATATATCGGTTTTACGGTGCATCCGAACAATATTATGCTCAATAACCAGTTGTCGCTCGGCCCGTTGGATTTGAAAGAAAACAAGGCTGCCGTGAATACGGATCAGTGGAAAATGTTATATGAAAACGTCGGGCGCTTCTTCAAGCTTTCCGACGCCGGAATCGTGCCAACGAGTGAAGCAGGAAACGGCAGGCTTGCGATGGTGCTTGACCCCGTCGGATTCAGCGGAAATCCAGAGTCGGCGATCAATTGGGACGTGGTGTCTGTTCCAATGTTAAAAGAACGGCCGAATACGGGATTGAAACCGGCTTCCTTATCGTTCTTCTTATCGAAAATATCGCAAAATAAAGATGCTGCGTTTCAAGTGATGGCTTATTTAGTATCTGAAGAAATTCAAACGATGATGACGAGACAAAGAGCGCAGGGAACGCCGCTTGTCAGCACGGCCGTCAAAGAAAGCTTTGGGCAAGATTTGCCGCAGTGGCAAGGGAAGAACGTCGGAGCGCTGTATTATTTTCCTGATGCCCCGCCGCAAGAACCGAGAGACCCTGGATTAGTCGATGTCAGCGTCGATTTTTCGGCACCGATGCGTGAATACGTCTTGGAAGGGAAAGATATCAATACGGTGCTGCGTGAATTTGAAGAGAAAATCAACCAAGACATTGCGGTGAAAATGGCTGAAATGGCCGATTAATTCGAAACTTAAACGACTGGGTGCCGGGTCGAGACACTCAGTCTTTTTTTGTTGTCTTTTTCTTGAACATTCGTTCATTTGCATGTATATTAACGGTAAAAAAGAAAATATTTCCATCTACCTGAAAGGGGTGGCGTCGTGTCAAAACGAAAAAAAGTGACGCAATCCATGCTCGCAGAAGCGTTGAACGTTACTGTGCAAACGGTTTCAAAAGCGTTGAGCGGCAAGCCCGGCATGTCTGAGCAAACGCGGTCACGGATTTTCAAAGCGGCAGAAGAGATGGGATATTATACGAAGGAACAAATTCGCAGCCTGATCTTGGATCGAATTGAACCGTATCCTCATGAGACGAAACGGTTTGTCATCGTGCAGATGAATTCATCCAACTACAACCGGCTCCTTCTGCAAGGGCTGCGAAAACGATTAAACATGCTTGGACATCAAATCGAACGGATCATCGTTCCGAAATTGAATCATGAGAAGGCAATCAAAGAATGGATCGAGGAGAAAAGCTTAAGTTACACGGATGGAATATTTTTGACTCCGACACTGCCTAAAGCATGGGAAACGTGCTTGCTGGAAGTCCCTGTGCCGCATGTGCTCATCGGATATCCGGCGCCGGGACTGCAAGCGGACAGCATTATTTGGGATGTGAGCGAAGCCGTTTGGCAAGCGGTGATGCATCTGCAGCAGCTGGGACACAGCAAAATTATGTATGTCGGAGAAATCGGCAGGCAGCAAGGCTATTTGCTGCGCTGGCAGTCGTTCACGCAAGCGCTGAAGGAGAAAGTTGGAGTCGGCGTGGATGCTGAAGTGCATTTTACGAAGCGGAGTTCCTACGATCCGGGATGGGGCCAAGAATTGGAGCAAATGTTGACAGCCATTAGACCGAGCGCTGTCC
>CALKAN010000330.1 GCA_937983035.1 uncultured Paenibacillaceae bacterium
TTTTTCCGCCTCGGTCCGAAGCCTGTGCGCTTCGTCCTTGGCTTCCAGGACTTTTTCTTTCTTAAGTGCCTCGGCTTCCTTTTCAGCAGTGCTTATGATTTGTTGAGCCGCCTGTTCGGCACTTGAAATTTTAGCCTCTGCAAGAGATTTGCGGATAAAATAACCAACCCCGAAGCATATAGCACCAACAGCGAGAACGATTAAGACCCAGATGAAATCGTTTGGCATCGATTCACCTCCTCGTTCTCCAAGGGGTAGCCCAGGATTATTTGGTTTTTTAATCCGTTGCCTTCTCCATCCTGCTTATACAATGTGGAAAGACCAAATAAAGCAACACTAACCGAACATATTTTTTCTCATGGATCAAGCGTGTAAAAATTGGCGAAAATAAAATGCGTTGCACAATCATATTGTAGCTCTACCATTTTCATATTGTCAAGTAAAACAAACAATAACCTGACCGTTGCATGGCCAGGTTA
Organism: uncultured Paenibacillaceae bacterium; assembly: GCA_937983035.1. GTDB lineage: Bacteria > Bacillota > Bacilli > Paenibacillales > CALAME01 > CALKAN01. Next base: position 480 of record CALKAN010000330.1, read on the forward strand.
TTCCAATTCATTGCAAGTGATAAAAATCTTCCTCGTCCGCGTTTCCGCTTGCGCTGGAGGCTGCCTTCTGAACCGCTTGGCGGGCTGAATCCGGCGAAAAACCCCGTCTTAACAAGAACGAATATGTTTTTCTCTTCTTATCCAGGTCATCGCCTTTCACCGAGTTCCATTTCTTCTCTGCCAATGCCAGCGCCTGTTCCGTTTCGTCTTCTTGATCGAACTTGTTCAGCGCACGCTGGATATATTCAGCAGCGATGCCTTTATGTTTCAATTCTTGCTCGATCCACTTCTTGCCTTTCTTTTGGCTGAAGAAGCGGTATTCCGCCAATTCAATCGCATATTTTTCATCGTTCAGCACGCCTTGGCGCTGCAAGCAGGCGACGGCCTCTTCCGCCAATTCCTCTTCATAAGAAAGAGAGGAAAGCTTCTGCTTCACTTCATAGATCGATCTGGCCCTGCGTCCTGCATACCGCAAAGCGGCATGAATGGCCTTCTGCAGCTCCTCATCGCGCAAAATGCGCGTCAATTGACGTTCGTTTACGCGGCTGCCTTTCATCAGCCGATGTTTCACAAGCACGTCTTCATGCACAGACAAGCGATATTCTCCATCCAGATAAATATGATATCTCGGTTTGTTCGACTGTTTCTCCACAGCGGTGATCACGCTGCCGGCATGATCGTTCATGATTGCACTTCCCTTTCTTCATCAAGATTCTGCGGGGAAGATCGCGTCGTCCTCCTGTTCGGTTTCAGCGGATGTTGCATCAGAAGTCAAACCGACGGCTTCGCGAATTTTCCGATCGATCTCCTCAAAGATCTGTTCATTCTCTTTCAGAAATTGTTTCGCATTCTCACGGCCTTGCCCGAGCCTCTCTCCTTGATAAGAATACCAAGCGCCGCTCTTGTCGATAATACCCAGCTCTGTGCCGATATCAAGCAAGCTGCCCTCGCGGGAAATGCCCTCCCCATACATAATATCGAATTCCGCTTGCTTGAATGGAGGCGAAACTTTATTCTTGACCACTTTCACGCGGGTGCGGTTTCCGACCACATCATTGCCTTGCTTCAAAGATTCCACTCGCCTTACGTCCAGTCGAATCGAAGAGTAAAACTTAAGCGCTCTTCCGCCAGGCGTCGTTTCCGGGCTGCCGAACATGACGCCGACTTTCTCCCGCAGCTGGTTAATGAAAATAGCGATCGTCTTCGACTTGCTGATGGCGCCGGACAGCTTGCGCAA
>CALKAN010000331.1 GCA_937983035.1 uncultured Paenibacillaceae bacterium
GAGCTCGTGTTGCTTTCATCATTTTAAGCACGTGATTCGTGAACACCATCTTGAACTCGTGTGGCTTGATCATCTTTTATAAGCAGGTGATTCATGATCGCCATCTTGAACACGTATGGCTTGATCATCTTTTTAAGCACGTGATTCATGATCACCGTCTTGAGCTCGTGTTGCTTTCATCATTTTAAGCACGTGATTCGTGAACACCATCTTGAGCTCGTGTTGCTTGATCATCTTTTTAAGCACGTGATTCGTGATTACCGTCTTGAACACGTATGGCTTGATCATCTTCTCCGGCGCTCACTTCTTGATTGTTATCATGAACACGCGCTTCGAGATCATTTTCTTCTCCTTCATCCTTTCCGCCTGCTGACTCTGCCAGATCATTCTCTGCTTGATCACCGTTTCCTTGAACTTGTTCTTCAAGCTCTCCTGATTGCCCTTCTCCGCTGCTCTCCTCCCAATTCTGTTCATTTTGCTGATCAGTCTGCTGTTCCAACTCCTCCAAGCGATCCATTCTTTCCTCAACTTCCTTCAAAATACGGTTCCATTCATCATGATCACCTTTCCGGCCGCGCTTTCCTTTTCCTTGATCCTGCCGGCGGATCCATTCTTCAATCTCCTGCAGCCATCGGTCCAGCTCCTCGAGTTCATCTTGCCAGCGATTATCTTCTCGATCGCCTTGTTCTTGTTGATTACGATCTTCCCGATCTCCCCCGCTGCGGTCACGCATCCGCTCGCGATCTTCTTTCATGCGTTCCAAAATCTGCTTACGCTGCTTTCGGATGAATTCCTGCATCTGCTTCCGCGTCCAGCTTTCTTCACGCTCACGCTTCTTGTCGTCTTTATCGCCTTCTTCATGCGCATTCTCATCTGCACATCCGTCCGCGTCTCTATCTGCAGACCCATCTCCATGCTCATTCACAAATTCATCTGCATGTTCCACGCATTCATCCGCCTCATCATCCGCATCGCTCTTCACATCTGTTTCCCATTTTCTTCGCTCCCTCTCCCGCAGCCATTTCGGCGGCTCTCCGTTCACAAACACCGTCATCCGGCGATCATAGCTGTATTCTTTCGGCGCAGCGAAGTGCATCACCGGCTCTCCTTCCAACGCCGCGCTCATCACCTTCTGGAAAATTTGCGCCGGATAACGTCCTTCCCCTGACGATAAATAATGTTCCCGATCCGTATTCGGATAACCAAGCCATATCGCACCGACAAGCTGCGGCGTATAACCGACAAACCACGCATCTCGCACGCCGTTCATCACCCGGCCCTGGCTGTCTCGAAACTCCGGAATGTCCGGAAGCTGCGTCGTTCCAGTTTTGCCCGCTGCCGGCCGTCCCAGCTTCGCAGCCGTTCCTGTTCCCTGTTGTATGACCTTCTCCATCATCTTCGTCATCTCATAAGCCGTCTCCGGCTTCATCAGCTGCACTTGCCGCAGCTGCCGTTCATACAGCACTCGGCCGCTTGCATCCTCCACTTTCACGACCGCGTAAGCTTCAGACAGCACGCCGCCGTTGGCAAATGCAGTGTACGCCTGGGCCATCTGCAGCGGCGATACGCCTCTCGCCATGCCGCCGAGCGCAATGCCCAAATGGCGATCCTCGCTTGCCAGCGGCAACCCTGCCTTCCGCGCAAACGCCATGCCATAGTCAACGCCGATTTCCTTAAGCAGCGCCGCCGCCGGAATATTGTATGAATGAATGAGCGCCTCTTCAATCGTCACCCATCCGTGTTCCCGGCCGCCGTAATTCCGAGGCGCATAATTGCCAAAATCCGTCTCCGCATCCAAAATCATATCATGCGGACGGTATCCTTTCTCCAAAGCCGGAGCATACACCGCCAGCGGCTTGATCGAAGAGCCGGGCTGCCGCGCGGTCTGGGACGCATAGTTGAAATCTCGGAACTGCTTTTTTTCGCCAATCGTGCCGACAAGCCCCCGTACCGCGCCGTTCGAAGGATCGACTAAAGCGATGCCGCTTTGCAATCCGCCTTTGTTTTCCGGAAAATTCCCCGGGTTTCGATACACATCTTCCGCCGCTTTCTGCACCTTCGGATCCAATCCCGTATAAATACGCAGCCCGCCGGACAAAATTTCCGCCTCTGTCAATTCAAGCTGCTGTTCAACTTCCGCAATCGCATAATCGACGTAGGAAGGAAAGCGATTGGACTGCGTATTGTTTGCATCGCGGTTCAAAACGATCTCCTCGGCCTTCGCCGCATCAGCTTCCTCTTTCGTAATATAGCCGAGCTCTTCCATTTTGCTGAGCACCAAGTTTCTTCTCGCCTTCGCTTTTTCAACATTCCGGTAAGGCGAATAATGGGTCGGCGCCTTCGGCAGCGCGGCCAGCAGCGCAGACTCTGCCAACGTTAATTGTTCCGTATTTTTGCCAAAATAGAGCTGGGCTGCATTCTGAATGCCCCAAACGCCTTCGCCAAAATAAATATAGTTCAAATATCGCTCTAATATTTCATCTTTATCGAGCATCTGTTCAATTTTTACTGCAGCCACTGCTTCTTGAAACTTGCGGCTGAACGTTTGCTCCGCCGTGAAAAACATATTTTTCGCCAGCTGCTGCGTAATCGTGCTGCCCCCTTGCACGATGCCCCCGTGCGCGATGTTTTGATAAGCGGCTCGCATAATGCTTACCGGATCGACGCCAAAATGATGATAAAACCGTTCATCTTCAATGGCGACAATCGCATCCCGCATATGCTGCGGTATTCGATCCAGCGTCACATACTCCACTTTCGCATTGGTCAACTCGGCGAAAGGCTCTCCGTGCCGGTCATACAACACCGTCTTGCCATTGCCGGCTTGTCCAAGAACCGAAAGATCGGAGCTGGCATAAATGCTGAGCCCTTCTTTCAATATAAAAGCAGATAACGCGATGCAAAATGCAGCCGCAATCAGCGCCATGCGCTTGAAAAACGAATAAGCCCGCTTCTTTTTCTTCGTCTTTTTGGCCATGCCGGCTCGATTAGAGTCTGCCGGGCGCTTTTTCACTTTCACCGTTTCGCTTGACATCGCTCCGTGATGTTGCTTAACTGTCACTGCTCCTGTTGGAAATTTTCGATGATCATATATTGATGCATCTGTGCTGACGGTCATTTCCCGATCCTGTTTTGCCGCTGTGCCTTTGATTTCTGCTGCATTGTTGCCATGTTGATCGTGAACTCCCTTTATTCGTTTGCGCATTTTTTCCACCTCATCCATCTTTTTTGTGATGCACTCTCTTCAGGCTGATCTCTTGACCTCTTTTTCTCTTTGAAGCAGCCCTGGCTGTTTTATGGACTTGAAACGATGGAAAATGCCGGCCAACCCCCAATATATACTTCGCAAAAACTTGTCGAATACAGGGTGTCATGCAGCAGATGGACAATTCCCATCCATGCGAAAATGCTCATCTGACCAGCATCATGCTGCGCCCTCCTGTAATTTGCGTTATTTTTTTCCAATTATTTGCATGATGCATGCCGCCCTTTCATAATTGCTCAAGGAAGTTTATTATAAGAAGAAGAGAACAACTGAAAATAGTTCACTAAAATGTGAATCCTTTTTGCTTTGGAAACAGTATATATAGTAACGGTACAAAATAGGAGGGATTTTTCATGAGCATATTGACGCGTTTTAAAGATATTATGGCGAGCAACATTAACGCTTTGCTGGATAAGGCGGAAGATCCGGAAAAAATGATCGACCAGTATATGAGAAATTTGAACCGGGACCTGGGCAGCGTAAAAGCTGAAACTGCATCCGTAATCGCGGAAGAAAAGCGTGCGAAGCGCCTGCTGGATGAGTGCAAAGCAGATGTGGATAAAATGGAGCAGTATGCGATCAAAGCGCTGGAAGCAGGAAATGAAGACGACGCAAGAAGATTTTTGGAACGGAAATCGGAGCTCACATCGAAACTGGCGCAGCTTCAGCAAGCGCATGACTTGGCGGCTTCCAATGCCATGCAAATGCGTCAAATGCACGATAAGCTCGTTAAAGACATTCAACAACTGGAATCACGCAGAAGCATGCTGAAAGCAAAATATTCTGTCGCTAAGACGCAAGAAAGAATGAACAAGCTCAGCTCGTCCGTGAATGCTGGCAGCTCGCTTACAGCTTTCGGACGCATGGAAGACAAGATCAATCGGAAGCTGGATGAGGCCAATGCGATGGCAGAACTGAATGCTCCGCCGAAAGATGACATCGAAGATCTGGCAGCGAAATATGAAACGAAAACGAGCGTGGAAGACGAACTGGCGGCTTTGAAAGCAAGATTGAACAAGGAATAATTTGATTCCTGTTCAACATATGGCTGGAGCATGGATGCATGTTTAGCGCATGACATTTTAAGCATCACATTTTTAAAGCTGCAGCTTCATGGCTGCAGCTTTCATCCGTTGCGCACCAGTTCAAGCAAGTTCCGCAACATTGCGCGGGAAGGCGAACAAGCTCCGAAAGCTTTCGCAAGTATCAACTGCGGGAAATGAGACTTCAACGATTGATGACTGAAAGTTGGTGAGGCAGATGGTTGTCATACATTATAAATGTCCGAATTGCGGGGACGACATGTCGTTCGACAGCAAATCGGGAAAGCTGTCTTGCGGAGCGTGCGGACGGCAAGATAACATTGATCAATTTTCGGAAGAGCATATTTATGCGACTTTTGATGAAAACGAAGCCAAAGAATACCACTGCAACAACTGTGGGGCAGATATTATCACCGATGCACATACGGCGGCGACAACGTGCCGTTTTTGCGGCGCAGGGGTCGTGTTGGCAGATCGCGTGACCGGCACGCTGGCGCCTTCGCTCGTGATCCCGTTTGCCATCAGCAAAGCGGAAGCGGAAGCCGCCTTCAAAAAATGGTGCAGAAACGGGTTGATCACCCCGAGAGGATTCATGACTGCAGACCGGATCAAAAGCATAACCGGCATCTATGTTCCATTTTGGATGTATGATTTAACGAGCAGAGTGAAAGTGAACGCATCTGGCACACGAGTAAGGACGTATTCCAGAGGCGATTATATTTATACAGAAACCAGGCATTATCATATTTATCGAGACATCCGATTGAATTATTTGAAGGTGCCTGTAGACGCTTCTGAAAAAATGAACGATGAACTGATGGATAAACTGGAGCCGTATCCGTACCATGAATTGAAAAAGTTCAAAACTCCATACTTAGCGGGATATATTGCGGAAAAGTACAACTACGACGATGAGCAGCTGCTGCCTCGCGCAAAAGAAAAAATCAGCCGATTCATCGATGAATATGTGAGTTCGACCGTTAGAGGTTATACTACGGTTACTTATCACGGCAAAGACGTCGATACGAGAAAAGCAAAAAGCTATTATGTGCTGCTTCCGGTATGGATGGTCAATTACCATTATAAAAATAAAGAATATTTGTTTGCGATGAACGGCCATACCGGCAAAGTTGTCGGGAAACCGCCGATCAGCCGCGGCAAAGTCGCTGGATGGTTTGGCGGAGTCGCAGGCGGAACGCTGCTCGTATTCCGCCTCGTTACGATGTTTATGGGAGGCGGCTTGATATGAAATGGAACAAAATCGGGCTGGCTGCCGTCTTCATCTTTGTCGTCAGTCTGATCGGATTCAGCTCAATCGCAAGCGCGCTCGATCAGAAAGTGTTTGACGAAGCAGGCCTGTTATCTGAAAGCGAAGCGGCCGAGCTCGAAGCGCTGGCAGACGAATTGAGCAAAAAGTGGAACACGGATTTCATCATTATTACGACCAATGACACCGGCGGCCGAACAGCCGAAAAATATATGGCTGATTTTTATGATGAGAAGATCGAGCAGCAAGGATTGAAGAAGTGGAATGCTGCTGTGCTTTCGATCGATATGGGCAGGCGAGATTTGTACCTGGGCGCTTTCTACAAGGCAAAACTGTTCATGGATAACGCGAGAATAGATCAAATGCTCGATGTCATTGCGCCTAAAATGTCCGCGGGAAGATATTTCGATGCGTTCAAAGACTATT
>CALKAN010000332.1 GCA_937983035.1 uncultured Paenibacillaceae bacterium
AAAACTAAGATGCAGTCACCGTTTCGCAAATCATCTTGCACGCCGTTATAAAGCAGCCTGTCTGCGTCTTGCTGAGTAAGCTGGTCAGGGTCAAATTGGGAAATGAACATAGGAGCTCCTCCGATCGCGAATAATAAAAAATTTTCTTCTTTCATTTTACCATTTATTGCATAAAAAGGCGTTCATTTTTCAATTTCTTTCCAAGCATGCGCAAAACCGCTGCTCAGCACATATAATGATCAAGACAACAGCCTAATTGGAATGAGGGGAAAAAAAATGTTTTATCATTGTCATGTCAGCCCTTTTTACACGATGAGGATTCAAACGGAAGGACATGTTGTTAACAGTCAATGGGGAGATGTCAATGGGGACGGCATCGCTGATTATGTATACTTAACCGGAACTGCGTCAGCGGACTCTCCTTATACGCAAAATATCCAGCTTCATGTCAGAGACGGACGAACAAATCAAACCTTTTCGATTCCATTAAAAGAAAATACAGGATACAACCCGACGATCTTTTTAGGAGATTTTACGGGCAACGGCGTGAATGAGATCTTGATCAACATTGATTCAGGGGGAAGCGGAGCATTTACCTATGACAGCATGTATTCGTTTCTAAACAACAGAGCTCAGCTTCTCTATGACAACGATTGGTTCGTTGAATCATACAGCAAAGATACGGATGTCATCTATGAGGACGGGTACAAAGTTCGAATCTTAAATCGATCGCTGAACAAACAATATGTGCTGGATATCAGTGAACGCGGCCGAGACTATTTAAGCCAAATGTACGATGAACAAGGCAAATTAACAAAACCGACTAGAGGAAGCGTGCTCGGCGTCAGCGGCGCTTATCCGATCGATCTGCAAAGAGACGGCATTTATGAGCTGTTTCCGTTTCAACGAGTGATCGGACTATACAACGCTGATGCACTCGGCTATTTGCAGACCCCGCTGAGCTGGGACAAAGAACAATTGCGGTTTGTTCCCATGTATCAACTGGCTGCCGTATTCGGCAATGAAATAACTGATTAGTCGCTGCTGTTCCATGATGATAGTTGCTGAAACATGAAAAACTGGCCCATCTTTGGGCCAGTTCATATTTAACTTACTTTCGGTTTTTTATCTGGGCTTAATGTGGATTGCACCGCTTCTCGCGAAGTGACGGGAACACGCTTAATAAACAGAGCGAGTATAAATGCAAGGATTGCAAATACAAGTCCGATCGTAAACGACAGCTTAACCCCCGCTGCCAGTGCCAGCGTGCGATCTGCCGGGACAGGCTGTGCAATGCCTGACAAGTAGCGTTGCTCGCCCATGGTCATGATCGTGATGAACAGGGCTGTGCCAATGGCTGCAGACACTTGCATCAGCGTATTCGCAATGGCAGCTCCGTGCGGATAAAGGTAAGGCGGAAGCTGGTTGAGCCCGTTCGTTTGTGCGGGCATCATCACCATCGCTACGGAAACCATGAGAAAAATATACAAGACCGCCACTGTCACCGGTCCTGCGCCTTGATCGAGCATCCGCAGCATGAAGATGGTGGCGATGAGCATCAACATGCCCGGAATGAGCAGCCAGCGCGGACCAAACTTATCAAACAAATATCCCATGATTGGAGATAGTGCACCGTTGACCAAGCCGCCAGGCAGCATGACCAAGCCTACGGTTACTGCAGCAAAAGCCAACACATCCAACAAGAACATCGGCATGACAATCATCGTTGCAAACATCGTCATCGTCACAATCATCATCACAATGATCGCTAAGCTGAACATCGGATAAGAAAAAGCCCGCATATCCAGCATCGGCGTTTTCAGCTTGATTTGTCTCAAGACAAAGAAAAACAGTGAAACGGTCCCTGCTGCAATCGCTCCGATGACGAGCGGATCCCCAAATCCAGTGCCTTCTCCGGCAGAGCTGAAACCAATGACGATTCCTCCAAAGCCAATCGTAGATAAAACCAATGAAATAATGTCAATTTTCGGATTCGTCTGTTCCGTAACATTCTTCAATGACACGATGCCATACAGGATCGAAATTGCCGCAATAGGAATGACGAAATAAAACAGCCAGCGCCATGATAAGTAATCAACAATGACGCCTGACACGGTCGGTCCTAATGCCGGCGCAAACATGATCACGAGTCCAAGCAGACCCATCACGCGCCCCCTGCGCTCCGGCGGAATGACCGCTAATACAACATTCGTAAACAACGGAAGCAAGATGCCGGTTCCAGCCGCTTGGATGATTCTTCCCAATAATAAAACAGGAAAGACCGGAGCAAAACCGGCGATCACGGTCCCGATTCCAAATAAGCCCATCGCTGTCAAATACAATTGTCTTGTCGTAAATCGCTGAATAAGAAACGCGCTGACCGGAACTAAGATCGCAATGACGAGCAAATAACTCGTCGTCAGCCATTGCGCCATCCCTTTAGTAATATCGAGTGCATGCATGATCGGCGTAATCGCCACATTCATCAGCGTTTCATTTAAAATGGCAACGAAAGCGCCCGTTAACAAAACTGCGATTAGTGGAACGACTTTCACCGGAGCTTGCTCGCTGTGATCTTTGCGCTGATCTTGCACATTTTCCTGTTTCGACATTAACGAATCTCCCTTCTTTCATGTATTTTTCACTTTAAACCAAAAAATAACCCCTATTCCATGTCGAACAGGAGCAGTTTCCGGGCAAATATTTTGCTGTCAAACATTGAGATTCCAATCAAGATAAGTTGTAGATTATCAAATAATGTGACAGTTGTCAATAAAAAGTTTCATGATTTTTTTCGCCATGCATGCCCTGCACAAATGACCTTTGACACAAGACTTTGGAATGATCTCGTGCCAAAGGTCTTCCTTTCATCGGTCCATAACAATGCTATTCAATGTTTCCTTCTTTGATGCTGTCTGATCCGTTATCGCTTAAGTTAGATGAAACGCCGCTGTTCTTTAAAATGTTATCTTTAATGATGCAATGCTGGCAAGCTGACGAAACGGCTAATCCATTTCTTTGAAAATTTGTGCCGCCGTTAAATGATACATTATTTTTTAAAATAGAATGATTCGCTCCGTTTGAAACCCGGATTCCGTCATAAGAACCTGGTGCTTTCGTCCCGTTGGCGATCGCTTTGTTGGAATCGATAACCGTTCGCAAAATATTTGCGGTCGCAACGATGCCATGCTGTCCATTGTGCAGCGATATGTTATGCATCAGATCATTGTCGGCTGAATCTGCCAGCGATGCGGTCAGCACGATGCCGTCCTTCCCATTGTTTCTAACGGCATTATTCGTAAATTTGCAATGGTTGATGCCTGATCCATAAATGCCGTTGCCAAGATTAGATGTTGAAAAATTGCTGTCGATGAGAACGTCTTCAGAATGAATCACATGAATTCCATCGCCATGGCAATCCGCAATCGGATTATGGGAAACAACTCCATGACTGCAGCCAGTTATATAAATCCCGTGATCATCCGCACGAACGATTGTATTGTTGGCAACTGTAAAATTTGTGCATTTTTGCAGTGCAACAGCCCATTCATCCACACCCTCTATCGTGTTCCCTTCAACAATAATATTGACCATTTTTTCACTGCTGGCTGCCTCAGAAAATACCCAGATCGCCTTGCGGTGGCCGGAGCTGGTTCTTCGAATATTTTTTAACGTATTGTTGCTGATGACAATGTTTCGTATCTCCGTATTCAATCTTCCTTCAACGACAATCCCCAATCGAGCATCGTCAATCGTATTGTTGGATATAACCGCATGTTCGTAATTGTATGTACGAATGCATTGACCCCGCATGCGTTCAAAATGATTGCCAATAATGCGGATATGCGAATGCGTGATGCTTTCGGTTCCGGAATGAGAGCCGACTCCTCGATCACAATCCTTAAAAGTGCAATGCAGCACGGAAATATTTCGGCAAGGAGTATCGTCATATGCGCCAAATGGCGGAAAGACACTCGAATTTTTGGCCAAGTCAATCTGAATGGCCTCCGAATGCCTGTCTCCCCACATGACCATGCGCTCAAAAATGCAACTGGCAACCTCTCCCGTATCGACTGCATTCAATTCTATGAAATGACTGTTGCCGTTATTCATCATCTTTGTCCGATAAAATAGGATATTCCTTGCGTGGCCAAACATAAAATGAGTGAATTGCGACTGTTTTTCATCAACATTGCCGTCCCAAACTCCGCCAACAATTGTAATATTCCCATTCCCATCATAGCCGTAAAAAACATCCGTATGATTGCCGTTTGTAAACATAGGACTGTACAGTCCATTTCTCTTTATCACGGCGTTGGGCGCTGCGACAATCGTAGTATTTTCATATATGACCAGCGTGCTGCTGACAAGATATGTTCCCTCAGGTATATATAAAATCCCTCCTCCCTCATCTCTCAACTGTTCAAACGCATGTTTGAAAGAAACAGTCCAGTCGTCATTTTGAACATAAGATTCAAAGGCATGAAGATCCAAAGGGCAGCGTTCCAACGCATCGGATATGTGAACAAGCTTTTCTTCGATCTGATCCAGCCTGCCTCCCGCATCTGACTCCGAATTCGAATCTGCGCGTATCGAATGCATCAATCCTCCTGTCAAACCGCCGGATAACACCGCAGCTCCCGTCAGCCCCAGCGTCTTCATTAATGTTCTTCTGCTCATTTTGCCATTTTCTTTATTCCATGATTGAACCACCCGAATCTCCTCCCGCAAAAGCAATGCATAATAAAATGGATCCAATCATATAGACAGGGAAACACCCATTCCAATTTTTGCAGGGCACATGCCCAAGAATGGATGTTTCCCATTCATGTTCCTAAAAGCCGCGAAAATTAATTCATGCTTTTCATAATTTCCTCTATAGCCAAGTCTGCTGCTTCTTGTGCTTCTCTTAATGCAGTGTTGATATCTTTTTTGTTGATCGCCATCTCTCTGCGCAGGGCGCGAATGAGTGCCTGCACTTCCTTATCAGCGATATGAGGCGGCGGTGTCGGCGATGAAGGATTTTTAAAGATGGCTGCAGTATTTTTGTCTGCTAAAACTGGGTTATTCGTGCCGAATAATTTTTCGATCTCCGGATCATCCAGCACGGTGACGCGGGAATCTTTGCTCAGCTCAATCTGCTGTTCGCGAGAAACGACCATTTCGATGACTTGCATGGCTTGATCTTTGTATTGGCTCGGTTTCGTAATGATGAGCATATCCGCCAGCGCATGACGCCCAACGCCGACTTTGTCTTCAAAGGTCGGATTCGTCACCATATCCCAATTCGGCGCCTTGCCTTCTGCTTCTGCCTGCAATAGATCGCTGACAATCTTCGTCACCCAGTCAGGCTGCATCGCCTGAATATGGTCAACTACGAACCCGGTCGGTCCATAAGCATATTTGTTTCCTTGCAAGTAGCCGGGCGTTTTATACTTTTGATCAAACAGCTCTAAGATTTTTCTGTACAACGGGATGTCAATCAGCGCTTTATTCGTCTCCGGATCGACAAAAGGCTGCGTATACGGACTGATCATATGGTCTGGGAAGCGCAGATCGATGCCGATATATTGGATGCCGTCTTCTTCACGCGTCAGCAGGCGGTGCAATTCCATCACTTCGCTCCACAGCATGTCATCAACCGGATAGTCCACCCCGAACTTGTCAAAGATGTCTCGGTTGTAAAACAGCGCGCCTTGATTGCGGCTGAACGGCAAACCTTGCATTTCCCCAGGCTCCAAATTTTGCACGGCTGCGATCGCTGCTTGATTAAACGCCCCTAAATCAATGTTGAATTTTTGAATGAGTTCTGTCATGTCGTAAGGGAGGTCAAGTTGTTTTAACGGCATGTGCCAATCATTGTCCGAAACGATAATATCCGGGATTTCGCCAGCGGCGACCAATTGATCTAATTCACCTTCAATTTTTTGCAGAGTGATGTGAGGATGAAGTTCGCTTAAAGGTTGGAGAAAGAACTTTTCATATTCAATTTCAGACAATCGGACAACGTGCACATACAATTTCAAGGTGACAGGATCTGTCGAAACTTCAAATGCCGGCTTTTGATCTTCAGTTGGCTCATCTTGAGCAGGTTTTGGCGATTCTTCTTTTCCGCTTCCTCCTGCAGAAGGGCTGGCAATTGCCGGACCTTCGGGACCATCTTCTGACGTTGCCGAACATCCGGCAAGAATGAGAACAAGAACGAAGCACAATGCAGCAACCGCTTTCAATTGATTGCTCATTTTTCAATCCCCCTCAATAAATATTAATGATGCTTGCGAAGCAAGTTGGAAGCAGGATTGCCCCCTCCCTTCTTGTCATCGACGCTGAATCCTGTAACAGCCGCAAATTGATAAAACGTTTTCAAAATCAGCTTGGCAAACTTTTCCTTCACACCTCCTCATCATAATATCCTGAGCAACACACGGTCTTTTAAGTTTAAAAATAAAAAAACCAACCCAAAACATATCAACATAAAGATATGTTTACGGATTGGTTTTCACATCGTCTCCACCAGACCGTATAAATTTGATTTTATTTTAAATTAAAGCGATTACATTGTCAATCATTTTTATTTTATTCATCGGACAAATGTGCCGTGCTGTTGTATAAATCGCATTCCCACTTGCCGTCAACGAATTGCATGATCGTTAATGATGTGTTATAGACAGGCTGCGTTGTGACAACATGCGGAATATAATGTTTAAACAACCTGCTTAACAATGCGCCGTGGCTGACAACGAGCACATTGCGGCCCGGCTTTGTCTTCAATATTTCTTCAACAAACGATATCCCCCGGTCCAAGATCGATTGTTCAGACTCGATGTTCAGCCCTTTCGCTCTCCAATCTTCTCCCCATTTCTTGAGCCGTTCTTCGATCGTGGTCCCTTCTGCTTCCCCCCAGCTCATTTCTCTTAAGCGCTTGTCTGTATGTACATTTAGATGCAATGCTTGGGCAATGATATCTGCTGTTTCCTTCGCGCGAGACAAATCACTGGCATAGATGCGGTCCCATGGTTCGCCGGCCAAATGCTTTCCCAAAGCTTGCGCCTGCTTTCTGCCAGCATCGTTTAATGGGATGTCCAATTGCCCCTGAGCCCTTCTTTCCAGATTCCAATCCGTTACTCCATGGCGAATAAATCCGATGCGCATGTTTCTCATTCCTTTATTTATAATTTGTCGATTCTACTATTATATCATAGTGCACGGATCGATCCTATCAGCATCTGGCTGCGCATGCAGCTTTAACCGATGCCACCGTTTCAGCCATCCTTTGTCGCGAATGCGCTGCAAAAAAGTTTGGTTGTCTTCAAAAAACGGGCTTTTTCGGATGATCAAAGCAAACAAATCTTCAAGCCCATGCGGGGCAATGATTTCCATTTCATCATGTTCATTCAGTCTTACGCCTATGGACGTCGCTGTTTCCGGCCATCTTTTCATCGCATCTTCAATGCCGGCATACGGGGCGGATTGATTTCTGACATGCATGCGCGCTTGATTTTTCACCGACCATTTATACGCAGGATTGCACGCTTTCAGGCGAGTTTCCAGCATCCGGTCAAATGATTCGCAAGCCATTTCGGGATCATAGTAAATGACATCCACATCGTTAAACGGCGCGGCAACCGCGTAACCATGCAGATAGTCCCACACTTGATTGCGCACATATCCTGCAGCAATGCAGGCGTTTTTTAGCTGAAGCGCTTGCACGCATCTTAAATCTGCCAACGTTTGTTCGCGAAGCAACAATATTTTTTTTAATGCCGATTCTAAATTTTGAACTTGGGTCAACATTCGTTCCTCCCCGGCTGCTTACCTGATCATCGCATAGATTGCCGTATCTCTTAAGCGCTGACCGTCAACAGATACATCATGATTGCGCAGAATCCCTTCTAATTCAAACCCAAGCCTTTCAGGAATGGCCCTGCTTTTTGCATTCAACGTATCGCACCGGATCTCAATCCTTCTCGCTTTTAAATGTTCAAACGCGTAGTCCGTCAATCCTTTTACGGCTTCGGTCATGTAGCCTTTTCCGCTGAATCTGGCATCAATCCAATAGCCGATTTCAAAAGAAGGCACGCTCCAATTCGGATTGTGCAAGCCGGACGACCCGATGAATTGCATCGAATCTTTTAAAAACACGTACATCCTCAGATCATCCCGGGTAATGAATTTCGCATGCGCTTCTCTTACGCCCAGCTCAGTATCGGACAAATCCCGCTCAACATTCGCAAACAACATCCAAGGACGCAGCTCGTCCAATGAGGCCGCAATCGCTTCATGCACCATGATCCCGTCCCCGGGCTTCGGCATGCGCATGTACAATCGTTCTGTGTAAAACTCTGTCGGAATATCGATGAGCATCGGATCCACGTTCATCACATCCTTTCCATTTTCGTTAAGTGTTATGGCACAAACTTATCATATTTGTCCGGGTCGACGATGTCTGGATTAAAGCCGGTCGTCTGCTGCGCTTCATTTTTCAATTGATCATTGCATTTTTTACACGTATATATTTTCGTGTCTCCCCGCTTCAACTTCAAATACTGCGGATCGCTGACTGTAATTTCAAACTCCTTCTGACACATCGAACATGTTGCTTTCACCGTGCAACCTCCGTTCTCCCATGAAATTCCTCAGCGTCTAAGCTGTCGCACGCAATGCGCAGGCCGGTACGTCCATCACAACATCTGTTTCAATGAAAAATCCCAGCCGTCGACTAACATTCGTTGATCAACGGCCGGGTATTGCATCGTTTTTTTTATTATAAATCGATTTGACCATCCGAACAACCGCTTAAGGCACAATCATGCGAAAACAGTGCAGTTGGATGGCTTGACTGGAGCGTGAAGTCATCGTTTGTTAGATGAAAAAACATTGATTTAAAAAGCGGCCGTAATGGCGCCTAGATAAGCCGCTTCAAATTCTGACAGACGGAACGTTCCGGTTCTCACCGGCTGTCCCCATGTCCAATAATCGAAAGTAATTGTGTCTGCCGCTTCGTCAATGACCATCGGGCTTTCCAATGTGATGATATGCGTGCCTTTCACCGGCTGCAACAAAGATACGCGGATCCACAATGCAATATGATTGTTGCTTGTTTTCCGAATCTCTTTTATCTTCTCCAGCGATCTTTCTTCCGTAAACTCAACGGAAACATATAATCCTGTTTCCTCATACCATTCGCTCAGTTCTTTCGCCGATGTGCGGATTGCAAAAGATTCGTCAGTCGTTCCTTCAAAATCGAAGAACCAGTTTTCACTGTCGCGAAGCGCTGACATTAACATCCAATCCGCCTGAGGCGGGAAGTTCGGCGTGGAAGCAACTAAAGCAGAATAGTTCACTCTGCGCAAATCAAGCCCTGGCCGGACATGCAGTTCTCCCAAATAGCCGCTTCCTGTCCGATACAACGTAGTCGCAAAGTTTTCAAATCCTTCGGGATCCCGCAAGATCATGTGACGATAGAAGGCAGCTGCCGTGCACAATCCAAGCGCTCCTTGGTTAAACATATGCGGATGCTGTTTCAACTGTTGGATTCGAGATATGACCTGCGATTCATCCAAATGCGGCCATGGCGCTTGCATTGCCGCATCCGGCACTGGCGCGTCATTGTTCAGCAGATTCGCAGCCGTGCTTACCAGACGCTCCAGCATCTCGGTCGGAGCTCCGCTGTCACCCCACGTTGCTGCCAGAGCAGCA
>CALKAN010000333.1 GCA_937983035.1 uncultured Paenibacillaceae bacterium
GCTGGTGATCGCAACGAAGTCCGGCGAAGAAATTGTGTCCGCATCGTATAACGACGGTTCTGCGAGCGATGTGCGGCCGGATATGGGGATTTTCTATCATTTTCCGATCGATGATTCGAATCAGATGATTAAAATCAGCGCAGGCGAAAGGCCCGCAACTCCCGGATCTGTTCAACCAGATTACGTACCGAGCGAGCCCGTTGCCTTGGACGGCAGCGCTGCTCCTTCCATTATCGACCGAACAGAGACCGTTCAGGCGGCGCCGGGCGAAACGATTTCGTTCATGGCTGAAGCGCATGACGAACTCTTTGTCACTTCGATGCAGCTTTATTATCGGTGGAATGAAGGGACGAATGTTGAGCAGGCGGAAATGACGCGCGATGCAGCAGGATTTTTCAAATATGCAGTTTCTGTGCCCGAAGATTTGGCTGAAGGAAGTTTGCAGTATTATTTTACGGCTTCCAACGGATACAACAGCAGAGAAAGCGCTGTTCAAACGATTGAGATCGAAATCGAGCATGTGCCGGACAAGCCCGTGCTTCAGTCACCGGCCAATGGAGAACAATTGGATGCGGATGAAGTTGAGCTGCAGGTGCGCGTTGCAGATCCCCAAGGTGACTTGCTTGACGTAAGCTTCTATAAAGGACAAGTTTACGATGCGGCGCAGCCTGGAAAGATCAAAGCTTATCAACATGCGGTCGATATGGAGCCTCCGGCCGTAATGGTTCCGGAAGGCGAGAAGGAATTTACGGAAGAGGAATATGAACTGATTCGGGCAGCGGATGGCAGCCGAGTGGTGACGGACGCTGTGCAGCAGTTTCCTTATCACCGCTTCGAAGTAGAACTGGATGAAAAAGCATTGCAGCAAGAAACAGTGGAGGTCGTTTGGCAAGGCTCTTCGTTAGCAGGACGCAAAGTCAGCTTATATGCATGGAGCTATCTTGAGGAGCAGTGGGTGGAAGTTGATGCTGTCGCGGCCGATTCGGAAGAAACATTTGTTTTAACGGCGGAAATCGCCGTGGCAGAATACGTGCGCGGCGGCAAGCTGAATGTATTGGTTCAGGATGAGCTGCCGGCGCGGGATCAATATGATTATACGTTTGTCTGGCTGGCAGATACGCAATTTTATTCAGAAGTATTTCCTGAGCTGTTCGAAGCGCAAGTGAACTGGATTCGCGATATGAAAGACGAGCTGAATATTCAGTATGTGTTCCACAGCGGCGATATCGTGAATACGGTGAATCAAACGTATCAATGGGAATATGCGGATCGGTTCATGGGCGTGCTGGATGAGGCGGATATCCCTTACGGGGTCGTTGCCGGCAATCATGACTTATATTTGCCTGAAATGGATTATCGGGAGTTTTACCGCTATTTCGGGGAAGATCGTTTTGCACACAGGCCTTATTACGGCGGATCGTATGAAAACAACCGCGGTCACTACGCCTTGATCAGTTCGCACGGCAACGATTACGTGATGGTTCACATGGGCTGGCAGCCCGATGACGATGGAATCGCATGGATGAACGAAGTGCTGGCACGATATCCGGATCGGATCGCCGTGTTAAATTTTCATCAATATTTGGATGGAAACGGCAAACGAACAGCGATTGCCAACAAACTGTTTGAAGAAGTCGTCAAGCCGAATCCGAATGTGAGGATGGTGCTCGGGGGTCATCATGCTGGAAACGCTGTGCTGATCGACGAGCTGGATGATGACGGCGACGGGGTGCCGGATCGGGAAGTTTATCAATTGCTTCAAGATTTTCAAGGGCATTCCCGCGGGGGAGACGGATATTTGAAAGTGATGAACGTCGATGCGAGCACAGGAACGATTGACGTGACGATTTATTCTCCGGCTCGTGATGCATACGACTTGTATGAGCCGTATACGATCCATTTAAATATTTCGCCGCAAGTGAAACGCACAGCGACGGATTATTTTGCAGTGAATGTGTATTTGGATGAAGAAATCGGCACGGTTCACGATGTTGATAGCGGCGGGACGGCCGAACTGACTTGGGATCATTTGCAAGGCGGGCAAACTTATTACTGGTATGTGAAAGCAGTGAACGCGGATGGCGGCGCAGCCGTGTCGGATATTTGGTATTTTCAAACGGCTGCCAAGCAAGAAGAGATTGACCTTCATGATTTAGCGGAACTGGCTTCCGCTTATATCGAAGCCGGAGAAATTCGAGGACCGCTGCAGGCACAGGTGACGAATTCGATTCGCCAAGCGCAGCATCATTTTGAAAACGGCCGAGTGGAGCAGGCACTGCATTTTCTGAACAAACTGCTGGAACATCTGTCCAATGAAGCAATGCAGGCACATATCTCTGCGGAAGCCAAAGCAGAGTTGGAAGTGAAAGCGGCAGAAATTTATGAACGACTGCAAGATGAATTAGACGCAGACGCTGCTGAGGAAGCCGCGGCATAAAGATTTTACGGCATTGTCCATGGTTGTTTTGGGCTTGAGCGTAAACCGAGCGGGGAAGCAGCTAAACTATAGTTCATGAAGTGTCGGATGCAAACGAAATGACGGGCTTGGCTTACTTATAAACGTTCTTAACATTGAGCCTGGATAAAAAGGAACCTCCTGACCGCTGATATGAACTGTCTCCCCTCAAAGCAGACACCTGAAATAACAATCAGGACTGCTTTTTGAGGGGAGCATCATCAGGACCGGAAGGTTCCTTTCATTGTTTCAATCAATCCATATTAAAATGCCCAGTTTCCTTTGCGGAAGACAGGTTCCAGGCTGCCGTCGGCCGTTTCGCCGTCGATGTCCATGTCAGCGGAACCGATCATGAAATCGACGTGAGTAATGCTTTGGTTGACGCCTTCCTTCTCCAATTGTTCCGGCGTCATCGTCTTGCCGCCGTCGATGCAGAACGCATAACCTTGGCCAAGCGCGATGTGGTTCGAGGCATTTTCATCAAACAACGTATTGTAGAAAATGAGCTCCGACTGCGAAATAGGCGAATGGTGCGGAACGAGAGCGACTTCTCCTAATCTGCTCGCTCCATCGTCGGTTTCCAACAACCGTTTCAAAATTTCTTCTCCGGTTTCCGCGGAAAAGTCCACGACGCGTCCGTTTTCGAATTTTAACTCGAAATTATCGATTAAATTGCCGCTGTAGCTGAGCGGTTTCGTGCTGCGCACGACGCCGTTGACGCCGTCTTTGTCCGGTGCGGTAAACACTTCTTCCGTCGGGATGTTGGCGACGAAACGTCTGCCCTCGTCGTTGATGCTGCCGCCGCTCATCCAAATATGTTTTTCCGGCAGCGCGATTGTCAGATCCGTGCCCGGCGCTTTAAAGTGGAGTTTGCGGAAACGCTTCTTGTTTAAATATTCCATCTTTTCATTTAATGTTTGCAAATGCTGCTCCCAAGCTTGCACCGGATCTTCCAAATCGGCGCGGGTCGCTTTGAAGATGGCATCCCACAGCGCAGGCATCTGTTCCGATTTCGGCAGGTCAGGGAATACTTTCGCCGCCCATTCCGGAGACGGCACCGCAATGACGCACCAGCTGATTTTGTCTGCCATCACATATTGACGGTAATTTTTCATCGCTTCGCCGGCTGCTTTGTTCGCATCTGCAATTCGCTGCGGATCCACGCCTTTCAGCAAGTCCGGATTCGACGGTTTGATCGACATAAAGGCGGCGCCTTGTTCAGCAAGTTCTTCGTAGCCTTTTGCTTTCCACATCGGATATTCTTTAAACGCTTCATCCGGCGCCATGTCATACTTGATGCGCGTCAGCGTCTCGTCGGTCCATTCTACGTGCACGTTTTTGGCCCCGGCTTCATACGCTTTCTCCGCTACTTTGCGCACAAAATCGGCTGCATCCAATGTTGCGTTAATGACTAACGTTTGCCCTTTTTGAATGTTTACTCCGACTTTCACTGCCAGGTCGGCATAGCGGTCAAATTTTTGCTCGAAATCGCTCATCTTTTTGTCCTCCTTTATGTTCCAATGCTTCGTTATGTTCAATGTGTTGTTCCAGCGTGCAGCGGTGATGAATGCCAATCATCTATATGTTCAATCAACTGCTTTGGAAAGTTTATGCAATGATTCTTCCTTATTGTACCGTTTTTTCTTTGATGGAACAAATGAAAATGGGAAATGAATGATGTTTGCATGAATATTATCATCCGATTCCTGACGAATGACCATCCGACCATGAGTGAGGAGGCCCTGTACTGATGGAGCAAGCGGCCATTCAGGTTTGCAAAGAAGAGTTTTCTTGAAAGAGGGAAGCAGTTATAATAAAATGACGAGTGGAGTTATTTATTGGAGAACGGGTTTTCATGAAACAGAATTGAGGATGATGCGAGTGACGAAAGATGTGAAAGTGAAGTCATTGTACAAAGCATTGAAAATACTGGAATGTTTCTCCATCGACAAGCCGGAGCTCGGAATTACGGAGATCAGCGAACAGCTGGGGCTGTACAAAAGCAATGTGTTCAATATTGTGGATACGTTTGTGAAAGCCGGCTATTTGGAACAAAATCCGGAGAACGACAAGTATCGTCTCGGGATTAAATTTTTAGAACTGGCACATATTATTTCGAACAACATCGGTTTTCGCAAAATGATCTTGCCGTATATGCAAGAACTGGCGGACGCTGTTTCGGAGACGGTTTATTTGGCCATTCCAAGCGAGGGCGAGGTCGTCTATTTGGAGTCTTGCAATCCGAAAAATCAGTTGTCGACCCGCTCGATGCTTGGCGTGAAGGCGCCGCT
>CALKAN010000334.1 GCA_937983035.1 uncultured Paenibacillaceae bacterium
ATGCCTGCCCTCCCTCACATATATTTCATTGAATGGAGGGTATATCGTGAGAAAAACAACAAGGCCGGTCATATATGTGCTCATAGTTGCATTGATATTGCCGATGTGGCCTGCAGTCAGTCTGGCTGCGGAATTCAGCGGCGATCTGATGCAAGAAGCCGAAGGAAGTGGTTGGGTGATTACGAGTGCACATAAATGGGCAGTTGTTCCAAAGGAAAGCGCTGCGCCAAGCATCGACGGCCAGTTGGACGAACCGATGTGGCAAAATGCTGCCATGCTTCAAAAATTTGCGACCGCATTTTACGAGCGGCCTGTCGGTCATCATGTCATTTATCGCCTTGCGTACGATGAGGATTATATTTATATCGGCGGAAGCATGGCGCAAGCTGAAGCAGATACGCTGGCACAAATTGAAATTGTGATGCGGCCGACGGTTGGGGCAGGGGATCATTATGTGGTGAACATCGATGTGAACCCGCAATCGCCTTCGCTAAGCACCATATTGAACGCTCTGCCGGACGGCGTAGATTTGTCTGTTGATCTCGGAAGGCAAAACATTGAAAATGTGCTGCATCACATGTCTTCAAACGGAAATGAGTGGTTTGTGGAAGCAGCCGTGCCGATTTCAGAAATCGTTCCCGAAGGCGTGACAGCCGGAGACGAATGGCAGCTGAACATATTGCATATTCATAACTTGTACACGGTGCCATTGAACAGTTGGGCGCCTGTAAGGAATGCGACCCACTGGCATGCAGGCGGAGAAAGCGCGAGATTATACATCAGCGTGATCGATCAAGATCGCATGGGCAGCATCTATTTTGACAAAATGCCGGAGACGATTCCGCCGCATGGGAAACATCTCATCCATTGGCAGCTGGAGGGAGAATTGCTTAAATATATCGGTTTTACGGATAAACAGCTGCAGCTGGATTTGTCGCCATTGATTGGAACTGGTTCAGGCAGCGGATCAAATGCTGGACAAGGAAACAAATGGGGCGAAGCATTAAAGGCGGAATTAGAGTGGAAAGCACCGCACGGCAGCTGGGAACCGCTGTCCATTGCCGATCAGCAGCGTGATGGAAATATGCTGACCGTTCATTTCTCACATCCGCCTGCGCTCACAGACGGATTGTATCATCTTCGCATAATGTTGTGTGTCGGCAACGGATCGCATATTGCTGCGACGACGCTGAGCTTCGATCGAGAAGCGCTTGTTCAAGCGGGATTGTCGACGATATCCATCCCTCCGTCAACTGAGCCTGTGGCAGAGATTGATTGGTCAGAGCCTTCCGCAGAAGTGCTGGAGGTATTGGAAATTATCCCGGAGCAGCCGGGGTTTCGCTTCGTTGGATTGCCGGAGATGCCGGAGTTGTATCCTGACAATTTATATACGTTGTCTGAAGATAAGAAAAGCTTGATCTCCAATCGAACGGGAACCGTTTATCCGAATGAACAATTTCCCGAAGATCAATCATTGACCGTTCAGAACGGATTGGGCGAAACCGTAGTGATCCCGTATCATGAAGATGCTGCGGGCAACAAATATTTTATTACTGCGCATTTATGGTATTTGCAAAAATCATGGGCCATCGACCGCACGGAGCAAATTGCAAAAACCGATCCGCTCGGAGCAGCGCGGCTGTTGTACGAATGGACCCAAAAGTACAGGGGTTACAATCCGACTGGAGACCGAGTCGGCTCCGGCATTCATTTCAACGGTTCCTCGAACAAAGACGCAGGCCCGCCGTACGCGTATTGGGGCGGCATTTGGAATCGCTGGTATTTGAATGATTTGACGTCGATCACCGAATTGATTCGTGCATATGAAGCCGTCAAGCAAACGAACGCGTTTGAGCTGCTCAGCGATGAGCTGGGACTGGATGTTGAACAGTATTTTATTGAAGAGCTGTTGATACCTTCAGCCGATTTTGTGCTCTCATATGTGAATCGTTACGGCAACATGGCGGTATTTCCATGGATCGGCCTCGTTCGCATCGGCAAAGCATTGAATGAACCGGATTACATTCATCGCGTCGTCGAACAAGTCGAGGCGTTTGCGACCAGCATGTTTTTAGCGGATGGATTTTGGAAAGAAGTGACGCTCTCTTACCATATGCAGACAGCAAACACTTTGTCCAATGTCCTCAATGAGCTGAGAGGATGGAGCGATCCGCCCGGCTATGTTTCGCCGCGAACGGGCATCAGATTCGATGATTTGAACATGGAAGAACAATTTCCGATCATTGCCAAAGCCCTCGATATCAGCAAGCGTGTTGCTTATCCAGACGGCAAAGTGCTACCCATCATGGACACATGGGCGAATCAAAGACCTTCCGGCGGCCGGATCGATGAAGGTTCATTCTTGCTCCCGGCTGCAGGCATCGGACGCCTTGCCGGCGGAGAAGGATTGGATCAAACTCAGGTGTATTTATATTTTCAGCCTAAGTATGGCCACAATCATTACGATGGA
>CALKAN010000335.1 GCA_937983035.1 uncultured Paenibacillaceae bacterium
TATCGATTTTTCCATTATTTTTCAACTATAATTTGGAAAATTAGTGTCTTTAATGTGAAAATATGTTTTATAAAATTGAATGTTTCGTACAGGGCTTCTAAATTTGATACAATAAAGGAGAGGTGAAATGGATGAACACTTACTATGAACTGATGGGCGGAGCGCCGACGGTGAGAAAACTTGTGGAAGCTTTTTACCCGAAAGTACTGGAACATCCATTGCTGGCGCCCATATTTCCGGAAGACATTACGCCGGTCATGGAGAAGCAATACGAGTTTCTGACGCAATTTTTCGGCGGGCCTCATTTATATACTCAAAAATACGGACAGCCGATGATGCGGGCAAGGCACCTGCCGTTTCCGATTACGCCGGAGAGGGCAGATGCTTGGCTTGATTGCATGAGAAGAGCAATGGAGGAAGTCGTGGCCGATCCAGATCTGCGGGCTGCGATGCTGCATCGTTTAAGAGGACCGGCTTATCATTTTGTGAACACGTATGAAGAAGATCAAGGGCAGCAGGAGAGCAGCCGTTAGCTTTCTTGCTGCTTTTGATACATATTGTAGGACAAGTAAACAGGGACGCCTGTGATCACGATCAAGACGAATATGAGCAGGCAGATTTTCCAGCTGACCGGCAAGAACGCGCTGATCAGAAGAAGCAATCCGCCTGTCACGAAACAGATGCCGCCGATTTGATGCGTTTTTCTCCATACTTTTTCATTCGCGAGCGTCCACGGCGTGCGTATGCCGATGAAGTAATTAAATTTAAAACGAGGCATGTAGTTTCCGATGACGATGAAGAGCATGCCGACGACAGCGGGCGCGATGACAGAAACGTTGATTTCCCGCCCCAAACCGTGCAGGATGGTCACGCCATGAATGATCAGCAAGATGAACAAAGTGACGTTCGTAATTGTGTCAACATCTTTGCCGAATTTTTGAATGTTTTGCTTTTTAGGGTCGATAACGCGCACGATGCGAATGAGCGCATAAATGAAAATCATGATCACCGGCATCAAAATCAAGGCAAATTCTTTGGAAGCAAAATTGTCCGGCTCTCCAGCAGCATTCCAATGAATGGCCACTTGTTCGGGCAAATAAGGGTAACTGATTGCGCCCATGACGACGGCGGCCAGCACCATAAGCCCGGGGATGATCCATTTTCTCATTCTAACCATTCCTTTCTCCAGCATTAAAGTCCATGATCCATTTCAACACATCCGTGAAAACCGTCGTGTTTAATGAATAATAAATATGTTGTCCTTTTCGCTCATTCGTTACCAATTCCGCTTGTTTCAATACATTCAGATGATTCGATATGCTTGGTTTCGTCATGCTGAAATGTTCGGCAATTTCGCCGGCGGTCAAATCGCTTTTTTTCAACAGATTCAAAATTTGTCTTCTCGTAGGATCTGACAATGCTTTGAATACTTGATTTAAAGACATCGTACCCCATCTTTCTTCATGAAATGTTCTTGCCAGGCTTATGATTTAATATTTAGAAAAATATCTAAATATCTAATTAAAGGATATTACAATGTTTAGAAATTGTCAACGGTTTTGTGCGGATTTTTAAGCTTCATGCGGATTTTCATGGGATGAAAAGCAAGGGGCCGGTCAAATTTGGGCCCGCAGTTCCGACGGCGCGATTTGTCTTGTCTTTTTAAAAATTTTGCTGAAATAATAAATGTCATTGAAACCGGATGCAAGCGCAACTTCAGAAACGCTCATCGTCGTGTTGCGCAGCAAATATTCCGCCTTGTCGATGCGGATTTTATTGATATATTCGGTGATCGTCTTATTGGTCAGCTCTTTAAACAGGCGGCTGAAATGGTAACGGCTGAGACCGGCGATTTGCGCCAAGTGATCCACGGTAATTTCTTTCTGATGATTTTGTTCGATGTATTGAAAAACCGGAGTGAAACGTTCCAAGTTTTTGATGCGCGTGGAATGGTCGTTCTCGGAAAGCACGCGTTCCACATAATGGCGGATCAAGTGCGCAAGCAGTTGATATAAATAAGATTTGACAGACAATTCATAACCGAATTCCCGCCGTCTCATTTCATCCACAATCGCGAGAATGCATGTCCTTATTTTTGGATCTTGTTTAATCATGTTGCGAATCAGAATTTGATTTTGCGTCAGCGGCGTAATGTATTTCGTTTCCACTGCATCTACGGAATGACTGTGCAAGAGATTTGGATCGATGATGATCGCATAATAGTACAAATCATCAGACAGGTTGATGCCGTTGTGCAGATCGTTGCTGTTTACGACGACTAAATCTCCGGCAGATGCAAGCAATATGTTCGAATTGCACTCAAATTTCGCCTTTCCTTTCATAACATACAAAAATTCAAGATGCTTATGCCAATGATGAGAGAATAACGTCTTGCCGACTTCTTCGCTGCGAATTTCATGCAATTTCAGCGGAAAGTGCGGGTCAGGCATCGGCATCGGTTCAAGCAGAGACGGTTGTCTTTTCACATTTTACACTCCTTAACAGCACGTTTGTACAAAAGTATAGCACAAGATTCTATGGATTGTCTTCATGAATAGCCTATAATTAAAGGTGAAATGTAATCATAATTGGCTTAAAGGGGATGAAATGAAAGATGGCTTCATTTAAAATTGGCGTCATTGGAGCAGGTTCCATTTCCAGACAGCATTTGGATTCTTATGCCAAAAATCCGAAAGCTGAAATTTATGCCATATGCGATTTGAATGAAGAACGTGCAAAGAAGGCGGCTGAAGAATACGGCGCATCGAAAGTGTTTACAGACTATAACGACTTGCTGGCATTGGATGAAATTGATGCGGTCAGCATTTGCACTTGGAACAATACGCATGCGGAGATCAGCATTGCTGCGGTGAAAGCAGGCAAGCACGTGCTGGTCGAGAAACCGCTTTGCAAAACGGTGGAGGAAGCGCTGGAAGTGCAAAAAGCGGTGCGTGAGTCCGGCAAAATTTTGCAGGTTGGATTTGTGCGCCGGTATGATCCGAATGCGCAAATGCTTCGCGAATGGCTCGATCAAGGAGAGATGGGCGAGTTATACTATGCGAAAGCAAGCGCGATTCGCCGTGCTGGAAACCCGGGCGGATGGTTTTCAAATGTTGAATTGTCCGGCGGCGGCCCGCTCATCGATGTCGGGGTACATATGATTGACTTGTGCTGGTATTTGATGGGGCGGCCAAAAGTGAAATCTGTCAGCGGCAATACGTACAAGAAGCTGGGCAACCGCGCGAATATTAAATATTTGTCTTCGTACCGCGCAGCAGACTATGATCCGAACCACAACACGGTGGAAGATATGGCCAACGCGATGATTCGCTTTGAAAACGGCGCTTCGCTCCTCGTTGATGTCAGCTTTACGCTTCATGCCAAGAAAAATGAAAGCTCTGTTAAATTATACGGAACGAAAGGCGGCATCGAAGTGGATCCAGAAGTAGTGATCGTGAAAGAAATGCATGATACGATCGTGAATCTGCATCCGCAAGTCGACCACAACTCATTCCATTTCGCCAAAGCGTTCCAAGCGGAAATCGATCATTTCATTTCATGCATCGAGGAAGGCAAAGAGCCGATCAGCCCGGTGGAAGACGGCGTAGAACTGATGAAAATTTTGTGCGGCATTTACGAATCTGCTGAGAAAGGGAAAGAAATTACTTTTTAATCCCGAAGGGAGATGGAAACGATGAAATTAGGCGTCAGCACATACAGCTTGTCCCGGGCGATTCGATCCGGTGAGTTGAGCGTACTGGACGTTCTTGTTAAAATCAAGGAAATGGGCGGCGAACATGCGGAAATCGTTCCAATCGGCTTCTCTTTGACGGAAGATCCTTCGCTGATCGATGCCATTAAGGAGAAAGCGGCAGAGTTAGAGTTGGAGCTGTCTAACTATGCGATCAGCGCCAACTTCATCACGGAAGATGAAGCATCGTATCGTCAAGAGATTGAGCGGGTGAAGAAGGAAGTCGATGTCGCTCACAAACTCGGAATCAAGCTGATGCGGCATGATGTCGCTTCTCGCCCAGACACTTCGATTGTGAATTTTTATCAAGATCTTCCGAAGCTTGCAGATGCTTGCCGGGAAATTGCCGATTACGCTGCGCAATACGGCATTACAACGAGCGTGGAAAATCACGGTTTTTACATTCAAGCGCATGAGCGGGTGCAGCTGCTGGTCCATATGGTGGACCGGCCGAATTACAAGACGACGCTCGATATCGGCAACTTTATGTGCGTAGACGAAGATCCGGCAGTTGCAGTCAAGCAAAATTTGCCGATCGCTTCCATGATTCACATTAAAGATTTCTACAAGCGCCCGTCATACCAAGATCCGGGTGCAGGCTGGTTTAAGACCGCTCATGGCAATTACTTGCGCGGCGCGATTGCTGGACAAGGCGATATAGACATGAGAGAAGTGCTGCGCATCATTAAGCAATCCGGTTTTGACGGCTACATGTCCATTGAGTTTGAAGGCTTGGAAGAATGTCAGTACGGCACAAAAACAGGATTAGATAATATAAGGAGGTTGTGGAACGAATGTTAAAAATTCCGAACAAAATCGGTGTGATTGTTGACAGCTTTCGCGTTGGTGTCAGAGAGGGATTGAAGAAAGCGAAAGAAGTGGGCGCCGAAGGCGTGCAAATTTACGCGACTCACGGAGAAATGGATCCTGCGAACTTGTCTCAAGCTCAGCGTAAAGAGCTCAAAGATTACATCGAGTCGTTAGGTCTGGAAATTTCAGCATTGTGCGGTGATTTGGGCGGTCACGGCTTCCAGGATAAAACGGTCAATCCTGAAAAAATTGAAAAATCGAAGCGGATTCTGGATCTTGCGGTAGAACTCGGAACGAATGTTGTCACGACGCATATTGGCATTGTGCCTGACGATCCAAACAGCGAAATTTATCAAACGATGCAAGAAGCTTGTGAAGAACTCGGCATCTATGCCAAGAGCATGAATGCTTATTTCGCGATTGAAACCGGTCCGGAAACGGCTGCTCACTTGAAATCGTTCCTGGATACGCTCAGCACGAACGGCGTTTCTGTCAACTTCGACCCTGCCAACATGGTGATGGTAACCGGCGACGATCCTGTGCAAGGCGTATATACGCTGAAAGATTACATCGTTCACACGCACGCGAAAGACGGGATCCAGTTAAGAAAAACAGATCCGCGTGATGTGTACGGCATGCTCGGCTATGAAGCAGAGGCGCTCGATCACGAGAAAATTGCGGAAATGGGCTCTTCAGGTCCAAGTTTCCGTGAAGTGCCGCTCGGCGAAGGTCAAGTGGATTGGGAGAAATACTTGCAAGCATTGCAAGATATCGGTTATACCGGGTATTTAACGATCGAGCGTGAAGCAGGAGAAAAACCAGAAGAAGATATCGGCAAGGCGGTTCAATTTTTGAAGCAGTTCCGTTAAAATAAATTACCGTCCCAGCGGCTTATTCGCAGCCGCGGGACGGTTTTTCATTTTGATTTGCGTTATGATTGATTCCGAATTCCCAATCTGAAATGCTTCAAATGCTGATTCTAAACGGCAATGGACAGATGCAGCATGCTGCTCTCATTGAATGATCAAAAGCAAACTAACAGCCATGACAGCCATTCCAGCGATGAGTCCATAAATGGACAAATGCCCTTCATCATACTTCTTGGCAGCCGGAAGCAGACCGTCCAAGGAGATAAACACCATAATGCCCGCAACTGAAGCGAAAATGACGCCGAACATCACGTCATTAAGAAACGGCATTAAGATAAGGAAAGCGACGATCGCTCCAATCGGTTCTGACAACCCGGACAAGAAAGAAAGGTTGAATGCTTTTTTTCTGCTGCCCGTCGCATAGTAAACCGGTACCGACACGGCAATGCCTTCAGGAATATTGTGAATCGCAATGGCGATGGCAATCGCAATGCCCAATCCCGGGTCTTGCAAGGCGGAAGTGAAAGTGGCGATTCCTTCCGGGAAATTGTGAATGGCAATCGCCAGTGCCGTAAAACTGCCCATTCGAAGCAAGTTCGCATCGGGTGTTTTCTTATTTGCATCTTCCACTTTTTTTAATTCATGAGGATTTCCTTGCTTAGGCACAAGACGATCAATCAAAGCGATTAACAGCATCCCGGCAAAGAAAGAGATGACGGTCAGCCAATTGCCGAGTTCGTCGCCAATTGCTGCTGTGAGCGATTGTTGTGCTTTCACAAAAATCTCAATCATGGAAACATAAATCATGACGCCGGCTGAAAAGCCCAATGCCAAAGACAAAAATTTCGTATTCGTGCGTTTGGCGAAAAAGGCGATGAGACTGCCGATGCCTGTAGCCAAACCCGCGATCAATGTTAGCGCAAACGCAAGCAGTATTGAACCATCCATTCTGCCCATTCCCCAATCTTGGTGTCTCGCATAGGCGAAAGCCATGCAATTTCCATCTATAGTTTATTCATCAATGATCAAATGTTTACTCTATGAAAGATTTTACACCGGCGACAACTTCAACGTCAATGTTCTTGCGTTCAGATAAGACTGCCGCAAGATTGGAGCGCGTTCAAGCACCCGCTCAGGCAACCGCTCATGCCGCGCCGTTAGGAAGCATATTTAGCAGCAAGCAAGGCAGCTCCGCATGCGGGGGCGCGATGCAGCAATTGAATGCGGTTTACATGTTCGGTTTTCAAACGTTTGATGAAATGACGGCGAAAATGTTCGCTGAAGTGAAAGATGGAGCCGTGAAGGACGATCGTTTCCTGTTTGAAACGAGGGTGCCTTCGCACGACGGCCAACGCGGCATCTGCCAGTTCATCCGCTGCGCGTTGGATGATTTGCACCGCGGCCTGATCTTCATTTGCTGCAGCTTCGATGCAAATTTGAGCAAAGGCGGCGATTTCTTGTTTGCCGACATGCGGTTTGTACATTCGATCTCTTAATTCAGTAATTGCAGTCAATTGATATTGTTGGAGGATGAGATCTGTAAGCTGCGTTGCGTGAATGATGCCGTCGTAACTTTTCATGACGGCTTGGAGTGTTTGCAGGCCGATATCATAGCCGCTGCCGGCATCTCCTAAGATGGGGCCCCAGCCGCCTGCTCGCATCGTTTTTCCTTCTCTGGTGATGCCGTATACGATGGAACCGGTGCCGGAGATGACGACGATGCCGCAATTGTCGCCGGCGCCTGCCGCCAAAGCGATTTCGGCATCGTTTGTGACGTAAACAGGCGGGGAATCAGCATCATGTTGCAGCCATTGTTTGATTTGCGATTTCTCATGCTCTTCATACACCCCGGCCATGCCAGCGCCGATCGCTTGAATATTTGCTTTCGGAAAGCGGCTGTAGAAATGATCCAGCAAGTTGTAAAGCCGTGCTTGCACTTCATCGCCGGGCACCGATTTCGGATTGGTTCCTTTTGTTTCGATGCTGTCTAATATTTCTCCATTTTGATCCATGAGCACGGCTTTCGTTTTGGTGCCGCCGCCGTCAATGCCAATAAAATACATAAGAGCTGTCCCTTCTTTCGCAACATCGGTAAAATGTTTTGCATGATCAGAGTTGTTTGTTTCGTTCCAGCTTTCTTTCTTATTTTACGCAGAAAATGCAAAGAAGCCAATAAAAATGCGCATCAGACTTGTTGCTGTCGGCTAAAAATGAGAGAAGATGAGCATTGAAAAATGATCCCGCTTGTGCTTATACTCATGATAGCATGCGAATGAAAAGGACATGAGGGGCCATGGAGTACATGAAACATGAAGCGCATGAAATATGAAGGACATGAAACATGAAGGGCATGAATTATGGAACGAAAACTAGAAATGGAGAGGTGAGGAGGAACATGACGCAGCGCGTAACATTGGGAGCCGATCGTTTGCCGGCATGGATTCAATCGCGCGGTTACAAGCGCATCGGCTTGCTGACGAACCCGACGGGCATAGACGGCAAATTTGTGTCTACGATTGAAGTATGCCGTTCATTAGAAGGAGTGGAGCTTGCAGCTTTGTTTGCAGTGGAGCATGGGATCCGCGGAGAGAAGCAAGCCGGCGTGACGTTTGAAGATGAAATCGATCCGAAATTACAGCTTCCTGTGTACAGCTTATATGGCAGCCGTCGCCGGCCGACGAAAGAGATGCTGGAGGCGATCGATGCGGTCGTATTTGATATTCAAGATGTCGGCGTTCGTTTCTATACATACTTGACGAGTCTCGTGCATGTCATGCAAGCGTGTGCAGAGCATGACAAAGACGTCATCGTGCTGGATCGGCCGAATCCGTTGGGAGGAAAAGTGGAAGGCGGGTTGCTGAAAGACGGATATGCGTCTACTGTCGGAGTGTGCCGCATGCCTTATCGCACTGGAATGACGATCGGGGAATTTGCCCGTTATGCCAATGACGAACTGAAGATCGGCTGCGATGTGCACGTCGTTCCGATGGAAGGCTGGAATCACTCGATGGAGTTTCCGCAAACCGGGCTTCATTGGCTGCCGCCTTCTCCTAATCTGCCGACGATCGATGCAGTCAGGGTATATGCCGGCACGTGTTTATTTGAGGGGACGAATATGTCCGAAGGGAGAGGAACGACGAGACCGTTCGAGCTGATTGGGGCGCCGTGGCTGAACAATGAAGCGGCATGCGATCAATTGAATAAGTTAAACTTGCCGGGAATTTATTTTCATCCTTATCCGTTTACGCCCGTATTTTCCAAACATGCCGGTGAATTGTGCCGCGGCATCCATCTGATCGTGACCGATCCGGAATCGTTTGATGCAGTAACGTCTGCACTGCATGTGCTGCATGTGATCAGCCAGCATCATCCGGAAGAGTTTGCATGGCGCGAAAGACCTGGCGGAAAGCCGTTTGTCGATTTGTTGTCCGGCAGCGATTTGGTGCGCACGCATGTTCATACAGAGGAAGGCTTGGTCCGCATCATCGATGAGTACGAGCGTGATGTCTCTTTATGGCATGCGATTCGCAAGCGTTATCTTCTATACGAAGAATGAGACTGGAAGCGTCGAAGTGTCAGAATTGACATTTGAACTATTGAAACCAGCTGCGAGGGGGGCGAATCTGTGAGTGATAAAAAATGGCTGCTGCTCGGTTTGCTGTTGATTGCGGCGAGCTGGATCGGGAATTTATTGTACTATCAAAGCATGCAGCTGAAAGAGCCGGTATTTTTGCGTCATTATTCAGAATTAGACGCCGCTGCTCATGAATTCGTCACGCTTCTTTATCTTGAAAATAACCATGCGAAGAAAAAAGTGACGAACATCATCATTGAGGAAATGCCGCAGCTGAGATTTGACATGCATGAATGGCGCCGGTATACGCATCAAACGTTGATGCGGGCAACTGCCGAATTCGATCCGGAATATGTGAGAGACAAGCAGAAAGATCGGATTACCGTCCGCGAGCTTACTGTATTGTACAGCGACGGCACTTCGAAAACAGTTCCCATCGGGGAATTAGCATTCGATTTTCATGAGCGGTCGCGCGTTCTGTCTAGTTTATCTTCAGGCAGTTCATCCAGCGGCTCTGGTTTTATCACGGCGAGAGCAGAACAAGAGCTTGCTCTCCTGGCGATCGACTGCAGTTTTCAGGATAAAATGGCGCCTTTGTTGGAAATTTCGCTTAACGATCAGCCGATCGAATCGATGCAAGTACCGTTGACTTTTGCAAAAGGGGACTCCTTTGCGATTCGATACCAGTGGAAAATTCCTGCAACAGGATCGGCGAGGTATGAAGTTTTTTATCCGAAATTGAAACTGACTTTCCAGGCGCAAGACGGGGAAATCATTTATGATTACATGATTTTAAACTATAACTATTATTTGAATGAGAAGCAATTGAGAGCATTCGTCCGAGCCGGAGGTGAAGTCTATTGACAGCACAGACAGCCAAAGCATTGACGCTGATCGGCTGGGGCTTCGTTTTCAACTTGCTGGACATTCGCATCGTTTTTTTTGATCTGCTGCCTGATTTTATCGGTTATATGATGATTGCGAGCGGGCTGGGCAAACTGGCTTCGCATGCTGCAACATTCGAACGCGGCAGGCGAATCGCTGTCATGATGATTTTTTTATCGATGCCGCATGTGTTGATGGATTCCAACGTTACGTTTTCGGATTTCGCCATGGTGCCGATCGGCGTTCATTTGTACGGCCAAGTTTTGCTCTTGCTTCACCTGTTGCTGGCGTACAGCGTTTTTAACGGATGGATCGAAATGGCGAAACAACTGCAGCAAGAAACGCTGCAGGAATCGGCAAGAACGAGAAGAGATTGGTATGTATTCATTTTCATGATTCATTTATTCTTTTATCCGTTTTTGTTCAACTTGCCAGAGGATTGGCTGCTGTTGTACTTAGGCATCAGTTTCGTCTCAATTTTCATCGAGTTGTTGTTTATTCGGCTGCCGTTTCGTTTTCGCAAGCTGGCGGAAGCTTCGGAAACAAGGTAAGTGGGCGAAGGGAGACTATCGTTTGTTTAAAACTGGCTGCAAATGAATTTGCAAAGCATCCAGCAGTCATGTTTGAAAATATTAAACAGGAGAGTGAGATCCGATGAATCAAGCGGAAAAACAAAGAGCAAAGCTGTACGGATTGTTGGGCCGTCTGCCTGACCGGCATCGTCCCATTCAAGTGAACAAGATTTGGGAAGAAGAGCGGGAGCATTTCATTCTGGAAAAGCTGGAGATGGATTTAAACGGAGAGCAGCTCGTTCCCGCGTATTTTTTGAAGCCGAAGCATGCTTCAGGCAAACTGCCGGCCATCATATACAATCATGCGCACGGGGGCAAATATGATATCGGCAAAGAAGAAGTGCTGTCGGGACGCGCAGCGCTGCAAGATCCGCCTTACGGCGAAGCATTGACCAAACTCGGTTATGCTGTGCTGTGCATGGATACGTGGGCGTTCGGCGAGCGGGCAGATCAAACTGAAGCGGATTTGAGCGACGGATGTGACCGGCATCGTCTTGACGAAGTTAGATGGTACGGCGAAAGG
>CALKAN010000336.1 GCA_937983035.1 uncultured Paenibacillaceae bacterium
AGCAAGGGGCATAAATTGGCATCTGTATTGCACGTTAGGAAAGAGTTCGCATCACTCTTTCCCTCATCAACGCAACAATCAACCAAAACCCCTTATTTTTCCTGCGTTGTCCTCTTTCTGCCGCATAATCAGCAAATCTGAAAACGATTATGCGGATGCTTCTGGAGCCAGACGATCATTCAAATCAGATCAAGCGGCAGCACAATAAAAAATTCAAACCGTTGAGTTTTGGAAAAGACTTCTTAGGAGGGGTTCACATTGGTTAAAACCGGAAATTATATTATGCGGTTTCTGTCAAAGTTTCTGTTTGGCAAAAAAAAGGAAACAGGCTGAATGGAGTTCTGCCCGGCGGCATCGGTTGGATCTTCTCCAACTCCATTCTTCCTATCCCCTTTTCACAGCGTGTCACGCATATATATTTATTATACATCTCCAGAACCAATCCCAACCAGCACCTTTTCATCACATCCTTTTACTCGGCGCGAATTCCCTGCCTGTATTCAACAGGCGTTGTTCCGCAATATTTCCTGAATACTTTCAAAAAATAATTTTTGCTCTCAAAGCCCAGCCGCTCGGCAATGAATTCCACGCTCTCACTTGTATGTTCAAGCAGCCTCTTCGCTTCTTCCATCTTCATTTGATTCACATAATCAATGAAATTCATGTTCGTATGCTGTTTAAAAATGCGGCTGAAATAGCTTGGGTTCATATGCAAATGCTCGGCGATGTCGCGGAGCGTAATTTTTTTGTCCAAATGAAGCAGCACATACTTTTGCGCTTTGATAATCTCCGACTTTTTCGGCAAATTGTTGATCTCTCCCATCTTCGTTACTTCTTGACTCAAATGTTCCATCAGCCTGTCCGCCAACTGCTTAACGGTTTTTGCTCTGCTGATTGAACGGTGGAAAACCGTGTCAACCGGTTCCGATGCGAAATGATGAAAAGATTGGATCATCTTTTCAACTTCGAGCAGCAAGTTCAACGCCCATTTCTTAACGAGATCCGGACGGATCAGATGATCGGAGATCAAATTCCGCCAGCGATAAACCCAGTCTTGCAAACCAACCGCATCTTCCCGAATGATAAGTCGCTTCACTTCTTCAATCATCGTCATGTCATTCAAAGGATAATTCGTCGAAAAACGAATTTGGTTCAATTTCGCAATCGAGCCGTGCGTCAAATAAAATCGCTGATCGGATGACTCCAGCATTTTGTTCAATTCCACGGTAAAATCATCCGGAAATTTGCACGGATTGCCCACGATCGAAGTGATGCTCAATTTCAAGTAACGAAGCAGATTCGCATTAATGTCTCGGATCGCCTGCCGGATTTCCTCTTCCGAGACGCTGCCATCCCGGGCATAACAGATAAAAAAGGTGTCTTCTTTATGAAACAAGCAAAATCCTTTCCCTGATTGGTTCAATGTCTCGGAGACGATGTTGTCCACGGCAAACTTCAGCGTATCTTCTGAAAATCCCGCCGACACATATTTCTCATAATCGTCAATGAACGATAAGATCGGGATGCAATGGTTGTATGAAGCTTCAATTTCCAATTCCTGCTGATGCTTTTTGAGCCAGCTTGATATCACTTGGGCATCGCCCGCCAATAACCGTTCCAGCAGCTTGCTTCTCAGCACGGTCAAGTTTTCTTTGATCAATAACTTCATATTGCTGAGCACTGCATCATTGCTCCTGGCTCGATCCAATTCCGCCTTCAATCGCTTCAACATTTCGGCAATGTTTTCGGCATCCATCGTCTCTTTCAATATATAATCAAAAGATCCCAAACGAACGGCTTCCTGCGCATATTGAAATTCATCAAAGCAAGTTAAGAAAATCGACTTGACCTGCGGCAGCTCCTCTTTCACTTGTTTGATCAAAGCAATGCCGTCTTTAAAAGGCATGCCAATGTCCGTCAAAATGACGTCCGGCTTTTTTTCCCTTGCTGCCTCCAAAGCTTCCTGGCCATCCTCGCACAAACCAACTACTTCAAACCCGAGTTTCTCCCATGGAATCATTTGATTTAAATATTCTAAAACGTGGTAATCATCATCAGCTAGCAAGATTTTGTACACATTCTACACCTCATCATCATGCTTTGGGATGAAAAAAACGATTTGAGCGCCGCCGGAAGGAAGATTGTCGATCTCCATTCGAAATCGGTCTCCATATATTAACCGCATCCGTTGATGCACATTTCCAATCCCGATCCCTGTAAAAGACAATTGATTTCGTTTTGCTGTTTCGACGGAATTTGAGCAAAGTTCATTTCTTAAAAGCTGCAGCGCTTCCGGAGACATGCCTTTTCCATCGTCAGCAACGCGGATCATGACCCCGTCCCCTTCAGATCTCGATGCAATCGTAATCGTTCCATTTTTCTGCTTAAATCCGTGAAAGATGGAATTCTCGATCAAAGGCTGAAGGAAAAAGCGAGGAACTTTAAAATCTAACGTGTCTTGTTCCAAATCTTCTTCCAACTGAATGGTTGCATTGCTTTTAAAATTCATTAATTGCAAATAATGCCGAACGACTTCGACTTCCTTTTGAAGGGTGACGAATTCATCTTTGCGATTAAACGTCATGCGAAGCAGCATGGACAAAGTTTGCAAAATTTTCGAGCTTTCCTCGTCTCCATTGAGTGAAATTCTCAGTCTCACGGAATTGAGCGTATTAAACAAAAAATGCGGGTTGATTTGAGCCTGAAGCATTTCCAGCTCCGCTTTTCGCTTGCCCTTTTCCACGAATTTTATTTTCTCAATCATCTGCTCGACCGTGTCCATCATCGCGTCCCATGATTGGCCTAATTGTTCAAGATCCCCTCTGCCTTTCAAGCCGGAGCGAATCTGCAAATTGCCGACTTTTACTTGCTCCATAACGTAATTCAATCTTTTCAGCGGCTTGGTCAGCAAGCTGACGAGCACGATTAACAGCAATAAGAACAACAGGAAAAACAATATTAAGGCGATGAGCGTATTCGTGATAATGTTTTGAATATTCCCGATCGCTCTCCGCTGCGGAATGAGACTGACGATCGTCCAATCGCCGTAGCTGAACGGCTGGCTTACCATGACGTAATCCTTCTCATGATATTGAACGAGTCGATACCCCCCGCCTGCTTGAAGCTCGGCTGCAAATGGAAACGGCTTGCGCGTCAAGTCTTGCTTATTATGAGACACTACTGTCCCCTTCACATCAACGAGCATGATGTCTTGCTGCAAATCGAACGTTCTTTCGTTTAACAGGGAGCGTACCTCTGCTTCATGAACGCTGATCAAAATAAAAGCTTTATGTTTTTCAGTTAATTCTAATGCTCCGGCGATGGAGACGACATATGGAACGGTTTCATTCCCAGCTTCCATGTAACTCGGGTGAACGCCGATCCAGTATATGCCGAATCTCGGATTGTTCATAATTTCTGTTTGCAGCTCTTGCAAAAGCTCAGCGTTCCAGTTTATGTTCCGATAATTCGTATAAGCATATACGTCATCGACTACAATCGACAAATAAGAAGGAACTAACAAATTGGTGACGGTTTCTAGATTCCGCTCGATTTCAAGATCGCTGAACGCTTTCGCTGCCGGCGTCAATTCCCCTTGTTCTGCTCGTTCGATCGTGCGAAGCAAGGTCAATTTCAAGCTGTCATTAAATTGAATGTAATTGGACAAATACAACAAGTTGTCGAAAAAGTCCGACAGCTGGATATCCAGCATTTCCAAAGCATCATTGGATTGATCCACGGAATTTTGCACCAATTCATCTTGAACGAGGTGATACATCATGATAAAAGCGAGGATCAAAGGCAAAAGAACGCAAAAAACCGATGTTAGAATCAGTTTCGTTCTAAACGATCGGCTGCTCCATGCATGTTTTAATTTCTTCATTGGATCACCTCACCGGCCCCGCGGTCCTTCAACGAAATATACAGGGAGAGAAATTGACTTTCCCTCCCCGTAAAATTTCAACATTACATATTGCGTTCGATAACTTTCTGAACTGCTTCCGTTGCTTTATTCATCGTTGTATCTAAATCTTGCTCTCCTAGCAAGTATTTGTCAACTTCAGCTTTAAATGCGTTGTACACTTCAGTCATATGGCCTGCAGGCAGGAATTGTTCAGCTTCCTCGCCGTACTCCAGCACATATGCCAGCGATTCGATGTCAACAGCATCCGGATTGGACGTATTTGCAGCAAGATCTCCCAACACTTCCGTAATGTTCACGTCTTTCCAAGCCGGAATAAATTTGTTTTGAACCAGCATGCCTTCCGTGGACATCCAACGGATGAATTTGTATGCTTCTTCTTTATGATCAGAATTTTTTCCGAGCGCAATTACGTCTGCAGATGCAAAGCGATATTGCGGATCATCAGCATTGTTTTTCGGCCATGGCGCCCAAGCGATCTTGAAGTCCGGCGTAAATCCGCCCCACTCTGTCAACATGTAAGTCGGGATCGGCACCATGCTTGCTTTGCCCGTAAAGAATTGCTGACGGTAGTTCAGTTTTTGAGAAATGATGTTGGCATACGGTTCAGAAGATTTATCCACGCTCTCTAAGTCGTAACGAAGTTGCAGCGAAGATCTTACCAGCGGGTCTTCCATGTTAGAAGATCCGTCTGCTTTAATCAGAAGATGCTCTTTCGGTTTGTTAAACAGCATCAACGTATCGAAAAGCGTTGCCCAAGTATGCAAGTAAGATCCGTAACGATCTTCTGTCGTCAATTGTTTCGCGTATTCTCTGTAGTCATCCCAAGTCCAATCTGCAGGAACAGGCAAGCCTGCTTCATCAAGATGATCTTTATTGATCATAATGCCGTAAATGTTATACTTCATCGGGAATGCATAAACTGTGCCGTCCGCATCGGCTGGCGCCGGCCCCATATTGTAGATTTCATTCACGTCGATGCCTTCCTTCTCAATGTACTCATTGAGCGGCTCGATCATGCCTGCTGGAATCCGTTTTGCCAAGTGCTCTGCGTTGGAGAACATGACGATGTCTAATTTTTCTCCGCCGGCTGCAAGCAAGTCAAGCTTTTTCCGGTAATCGGCAGCGACCATGTTTTCAACAAGCGGATTTACTTTAATTTTTACATTTGGATTTTCTTTTTCATAAGCAGCGACTACTTCTTCCCAGTTTCCGTTTTCTTCATTGATCCAAGTGTACATGTTCAACGTAATTTGTTCTTGACCATCTTCTGTCTGGCTTTGTTTGCCTTCATTGCCGCCATCGTCATTGCAAGCCGCGAGCAGCACACTAATTAACAGCGTAACAGACAGCAGTGCAAAAATCGATCTTTTTCTCATGTCCTTATCCCCTTTTCCATATTACTTTGTCTTTATTATGTCTTTATATTTACCCTTTTACGCTTCCTTGCGCGATTCCTTCGATGACTTGCTTCTGGCCGATGATAAATACGATGAGGAGCGGAACAATGGCCGAGACAGCTGCCGCCATCATTAACGAATAGATCGAGCCGTGCGCGTCAGCGAACTGCTTAATGCCGATCTGAATCGTGTACAGTGTATCGGAACGCAAGAAAACGAGCGGGTTTTGATAATCATTCCATGTCCAGATGAAACGCAGAATCGCATACGTGGCCAGCGCCGGTTTCACGAGCGGCACAGCAATGTTCGCGAATGTGCGAAAATGCCCTGCACCGTCCATTTTTGCAGATTCAATAATTTCATCATTCACCGATAAAAAGAACTGTCTGAGCATAAAGGTGCCGAAGGCACTGAAACAATTGAGCAAAATTAAGCCTAAATGCGAATCAATTAATCCGATTTCAGAGTAAATCAAATATTGCGGAATAATGATCGCTTGCGGCGGAATCATATAGGTTGCAAGCACGATCAAAAACAACGAATCCCTGCCCCTGAACGGAATTTTCGCAAACGCATAAGCAGCAAGACAGGAGAAAGCCGCTGATCCGAGCGTCGTTGCAATCGCAACCTTAATCGAGTTCCAATAATACAGCACGAAAGAATGCGCGCCAAACCATACCTCTTTATAGTTTTCTACCGCGTTCCATTGCGATGGAATCCATTCGATCGGAAATTTCAGAACGTCCGCTTCCACCTTAAATGAGGATGATATCATCCAAAGAAACGGCGCGATAAAGAGCAATCCTACGACGGCAAACAAGAGGGTTGCCAGCAATTTTGGCCATTTGATCATCTTCAGTCGAAGTCCTATGCTCATGATTCCCCTCCTTTCTTAGTAGTTCACCCATTTCTTCTGTCCAATCCATTGCAAGAATGTAATCGTGATTAAGATCAAGAATAAGATAACTGCCACCGCAGAAGCATAGCCTGTCTTCAATTCTTCAAAGGCTTGCTGGTACAAATACAATACCGGAATGGTGGACGAATTCGCCGGTCCGCCTTCAGTCAATACCATGATGAGGTCGAACACTTTGAATGAGTGAACGAATCCCTGAATCAGCAGCAAGAATGTGGTAGGCGTAACAAGCGGAACCGTAATTTTGAAAAATTGATAAAGCTTGGATGCCCCGTCCACATCGGCCGCCTCATACAATGAGGCCGGAATGTTTTGCAATGCTGCCAGGTACAAAATCGTTTGAAAGCCAAGCTGCGTCCAGATGATAATGATCATGACCGAAATGAGCGACCAATCCGAGCTTGCGATCCAGCCCGGCACATTTTCCACGCCAAGAGCCATTAATATTTGGTTGATCGGCCCGCTGGTCGGGTGAAACAACACCTGGAACACTAAGGCGATCGCTACCGTACTTGAAATATAAGGCAAAAAGTACACGACTTTAAAGGTATCTTTGAAATATACCCCTTTGTTAATGATCACTGCAATGACCAGTGAGATCGCCAATCCAATCGGTACAACCAACAACAAAATAAAGTTATTGGAAAGCCCTTTCAAGAACACGGGATCATTAAACAGCATGGCAAAGTTGTCCAACCCTATGAAGCTGGCTCCGCCAAATCCGGTGACGAAGTTCCAGTCGGTAAGGCTGAGGAAGAATGAAGCAATGATTGGAAATAGAATCAATACAATGCTTCCAATTAGCATAGGAGCTATAAACAGATACCCTGCAACATGATCTCGCCAATTTGTTTTGCTGCGTTTTTTATGAATTGACGCAGGGTTACTCATCGCTGTGTCAGCAACAACTTTGTTCAATGGAACCCTCACCTCCTGTGATCATTATAGGTTTTCAAAAAAAGCGCAACAATGAAATATCATTACACTTTGGGTAATATCTTTACTTCTTTTCGGCCTCGATCGAATGATCCTCATTCCATCCGTGTCCATGCCAAATAAAAAAGCACGGACTTCATGTCATCAGACACGCTGTCCATGCTTGATATCACTGTATTTCTTGTCTGCCGGCGAATAATCCCGGCAGCACTCCGTCAGCATAGGCCGGCCTGCTAATCGCTCTTGTTACTTAATGGCAGCCATTCCAGCACTTTCTGGATTTGTTCATCCCAACCTGGTTAAACATTGATTCTGGTTAGCATTACTTCTCCATGTTTGCGACTAAACGTCCTGTCACTTTGCCTTCTTCCAGCATCTGAATTCCTTTCGGAATTTCATCAAACGTAATCTCCGTAATTTTCGGATTTACTTTTCCGCTGGCAAACAATTCATAGATCTCTTCGATATCTTGCTTCGTTCCGCCGTTGCTGCCGACGAGCGCAGATTGTTTTGTAATCATGGAAGTAACATTGATCGTCGTCTCCAACTTGCCCATCCCTACAAGAACAACTTTGCCTTGGAAGGCCACTGCTTCAAGCGCTTCTCTTGTCGTGATGTCAAATCCGGCGAAATCAATGATGACTTCAGGCTTAAACTGTTCAATTTCTTTCACGTTTTCGAAGACGCCTGCGGCCCCTAATTGTTCAGCTAATTGACGCGCGTTGGGATTCGTATCAACGGCATAAACCGTGGCTCCTTTTGCAACAGCTGCTTCTAAAGCAATTTGTCCCAGTCCGCCGATCCCGATCATTCCGACAGTCATCCCGGCTTTTACGCCGCCTTTTGCAAAGGTGGCATGGTATGAGGTCATTCCCGCATCCGTGCCGGCAGCTGCTTGGGCAAACGAAACGCCGTCCGGAATTCGAACCAAATCCGACGCCGGCGCCAAAACTTTCGTTCCGAATCCGCCGTCATACGCATATCCGGGAGCCATCCCGCTCGGTCCGGTAGGGCAAACAGCTACGCGATCACCGACTTTAAACTCTGTGACGCCTTCGCCCACTTCGCTGATCACGCCGGCAACTTCGTGCCCCATAATGACAGGCAGCTCGCCCATCAGCGCTTTCCAGCCCGGATCTCTTAGAACGCCCACATCAGAGTGACAAAGCCCTCCTGCCTTTGTATCGATCACTACTTTGCCGGGTTCGGCTTTTGGATCTTCCTTTTCGACAAATTGCAATGGTTGATTTGTTTCTACGAATTGCCATCCTTTCATGACGAATCCCTCCTCATATTGCAATGCCTGTGAACTTGTTCAACTTTATTATATCCCAAAAATACCAATTATTTATGTGAAATTTTTCACAAATTTGTGTCAATTTGCACTAAACATGATTTTAAATTGGACATTTTATTGTTTTATATTTTGATAATGGTCCAATTTCGCTCATTTTTGCGCATAAAAACGTTTCTTCGATCCTGAATCCAACAATGAC
Source organism: uncultured Paenibacillaceae bacterium (assembly GCA_937983035.1). Classification (GTDB taxonomy): domain Bacteria; phylum Bacillota; class Bacilli; order Paenibacillales; family CALAME01; genus CALKAN01. Next base: position 8,671 of record CALKAN010000336.1, read on the forward strand.
CGCACTGTACGCTGCGCATTCATAGAAAAGGGCTCTGCACGCGATGAGGGCATTTGCTGCGCAGAACCCTTTTATGATCGTTTTTCCACTCTAAAATGGAGCAAAATTGAAAGCAGCCTCGGCTCATTTATTCCGATGCTTGAACTTAGAAATTATGCGGATCTGACGCTCTCGGTTTCAGCGCCTTTTTGCCGGTCTTTCTCAAAAAACATAATCAACGACGGCAAGAGCAATCCGCGCACGAGGAACGTATCCATTAAGATCCCGAGCGCAACGATAAAGCCAAACACAAACAAATCTGCGATCGGCATCGTCATCAAGGCAGCGAAAGTGGCAGCCAATATAATGCCTGCTGACGAAATGACGCCGCCGGTGTTGCGCACGGCAATTTCAAGCGCATCCCGCATTTGATGCTTTTTCCGTTCTTCAAGAAAACGAGAAACCATAATAATGTTGTAGTCGATGCCCAACGCCACCAAAAACACAAATGCATACACGGGAACCCGCGTGCTGATCGCATCAATGCCAAACCACAGATCGACCAAGAACAGTCCAATTCCTAAAGCCGATGCGTAAGACAACAAAATCGTAGCCATCATGTAAAACGGCATCTTGAAAGAACGGGTTAAACCGAAGAGGAGCACTAATATCAGCAATGTTTCCAAAATGACAATCTTGTAAATGTCGCTTTTGTTCACATTGCGCTCATCCGCTAAACTTGCAGTCGTTCCTGAGAAATGCAGCTCGCCGGACAGTCCCAGCTCTTCAAGCATGGCAGCCGATTGTTCGCGGATTTCTTCGAGCCGTTCGACCGCTTCCACCGAATACGGGCTGATGTCAAACGCCAAATTATAATGCGCAGCCCGGTTGTTTTCATCGATTCCGCTTAATCGAACAGAGGCAACATCCGGTTGTTCGCGCAAATGGGTTGACAATGATTGGAATTGTTCGCGTGTAAGTTCATCATCACTGACGAACAATACGGTCGAAGGCGCCAATTCCCCTTTATCATATCTTGCTTCAACGATTTCATAACCGACGCGCGAATCCATCGTTTCCGGGAAAGACTTCACCATATCAAATTCAAATTTCAAGTTGAACGAATTTAGCGCGGTGGCAATAAGCAAAACCAAAACCGCGATGCCTGCAACAGCCGGTTTATTCGTGACAAATTTCGCCACAGGCCCCCAGATGCCGTGTTTTATTTCCTGCGCTTCGTTAAATTTCGGAACTTTAGGCCAGAATGAACGGCGGCCAAAAGCGGTGAACAACGCGGGAACTAAAGTCACGGATGCCATCATAATGATAAACATCGTCGTGCCGAATACCGGGGCAAAATTGGAGTAATCCCGGAAATCTGCAGCGAACAATACGAGCATCGCCGCTAATACCGTTCCGCCTGCAATAAATACCGGCATGCCGATCGAGCGCATCGTTTCTTTCATCGCTTCATGCTTGCTTTCATAGCGGACCAATTCTTCCCGATAACGCGAGAACACAAACAACGAATAATCGATCACCGCGGCAAACAGCAAAATGCTCATAATCGATGTTGTGGAATTGTTGATTTCCAGTCCGCCAAGTCCTAACAAGCCAACGACTTGATTGACCACTTGATACACAATCGCCGTAGCCAAAAGCGGAATTAAAGCAAGCAAAGGCGAACGATAAATCAAGATTAACAAGATCAGAATGATGCCGATCGTCGCCATCAGCAGCACAAAGTCTGCTTGCTCAAACAATTTCAACGTATCTCCAGCAATGCCCGCCGGTCCGGTAACGTAGAATGAAAGGCCGCCGGCATGATGATTGCCCAACTCTCGAAGCTGATCCACCGTCTCGCCGATGGTGCGGTTGTCCAAATCGGGTTCAAGCGTAACCGGAATGATCATCGTCGATTCATCTTCAGATACAAAGCCTCTGAGCGCTGCTTCGGGCAATCTGGATAAATCGAGCCATTCCACATGCTCAATGTCAGACTCCATCATCGTGTTCATGACAGCAAGAACGTCTGGAATCTGCATCGTCCCCTCTTCTTCATGAAACACAAGTATCGCTGGAATTCCCTGATCATTTGGAAAGTATTGCTCCATTTTTTCTTCAGCAATGATCGACGGCGCATCGGCAGGCAACGACTCGAAATTCGTCACTTTAAATTCAGAAGCCGACGGCCCCATGCTGAGCAGAACCATGACAGCAATCCAAACCGCAATCGTGATTCTAACCCCTTTTTTTGTCGTCACTTTGTCCGTCAGCTGCTGCAAAATCTTTTTCATGCGTCTCCCCCCTGATTCTCACTTTCCCCTAACTCTTTCTTTAAAGTTTCAATCGCTTCCAGCAGCCAATCCCGATCCGCTGTGATCAGCTTCATTCGGTGCTGGATGGCAAGATCCACGCCTAAACCGTAATTGCGTCCATGCTTCGGCATATGGCGATACATTTCCAGTCTTTGTTCCACCTTTTTCAATCTCTCAGTAAAACATTGCAGCACTTCAGGCAGTGTCAAATGATGCAGAAACATAATGCCAATATTGCCTGAAGGAACAGTGTCATCCAAATTGGACAGCTCTTTGCGCAGCAATTCCTGAAACTTCTTTTTCCCTTGTTCCGTAATCGTATAAATTTTTTTGACCGGACGATTGCCTTCTTGGCTGATCGAGGACACCACGTCGCCGGATTTCTCCAATCGATTTAAAATGGCATAAGCCGTCGCCTTTTTCATATTCGAAACCTGACCTAAATTGCGGTCAATAAACTCATTGATCTGATATCCATGCTGGCTCTGCGACATTAACAATCCTAATACTAATAACGTTCTTTCCAAATTCCCTCCTCCTCTCTGCACGTCATATTGAAATGTTAACGATCCTTGGCCGGATCATGAACGATGATTGCTTCAACAGAGATCGGAAGAGCGTCG
>CALKAN010000337.1 GCA_937983035.1 uncultured Paenibacillaceae bacterium
CCATGCCGCCAAAAGCTTTCGTGGCGATAATGATATTTCTGCGCTCGGACGGATTTTGCCTCAACCACTTGCCGATGATTCTTTCCGAATTGCCGGAAGCGAAGTTGTACCGGTTTGCGGTATCCCAAAATGTAACCCCTAATTCCAGAGCCCTGTCAAACAATTCAAAAGCGGTCTTCTCATCCACTCTGGATCCGTCCCCGGTTTCAGGATAGCCGATCTTCCATGTTCCGAGTCCGATATTGGAAACGCGAAGTCCGGTAGAACCTAAATATCGGTAAGGCATGCCGTTAAAATCGTCGGTGCGAAAAGGGACGTTGTACAATTTCGGATTCGGCTCCAAAACGTTCATGCCAGATCCACTCCTTATTGTTTAATCATGCATGTATATGTATTTTGCAGCGCTTTCATTGCGCCGCAAAACATTACGCGCAGCTGCGCTTCCGTTTCTGCCTTTCTTTCCAACTGACCGGCCGAATATGCAGAACTGACGCGGCCAAGTTCCGTATGCGAAACCGCGTCAGCAACACTAATTTTATCATGAAAACTTATAATGAGATCTCTTTTCCGGTTTTGGAAGATTCGTAAATGGCATTGATCAACACGACAGAAGCCCGCCCATCTTCGCCTGTGACGACAGGTCTGGTGCCTTTTTCAACCGCTTCAATGAAATCGGCAATTTGTTTCTTATGGCTTTCATAAGAAAATGACAGCGGATTGTTCGTGCCCATGGCTGCCGGCTCATCCGGCTGATCAGGTTCCGGCATATCCGGCACGGACCATTTGACGATGCGGGAACCTTCGAATTGAATCGATCCTTTTTCGCCGTAAATTTTCACTTCAGGCAAATATCCCGGATATAAGCTGGTGGAAGACATGATCGTGCCTAAGGCGCCGTTTTCGAATGAAACGACGGCCAATCCGATATCTTCTGCTTCCATCTCATGCGTCTGTGTCGCCGTTTTGCCATAAACCGTTTTCACATTGCCGCCAAACCAAAGCATCAAGTCGATCTGATGGATTCCTTGATTCATGAGCGCGCCGCCGTCTTCAGCATAAGTGCCGCGCCAATCAGCAGAATCATAATACTCTTGAGAGCGGTAGAAAGGAGTCGTTACTTCAATCAGCAGCAACTTGCCGATCTTGCCTTCATCAACGACCTGCTTCGCCAGCTGCAGATTGTCTTCAAATCTTCTTTGGAAAATGACGCCCAGCTTAACGCCTTTCTCTTCAGCGATGCGCACCATCTCATCCGCATCTTCAGGAAGCAGGCACAAAGGCTTCTCAACGAGCAGATGTTTTCCCGCCTGCAACACTTTTTTCCCGATTTCCGCATGGCTGCCGCTGCTCGTCGTTAAACAGATGATGTCAATATCTGAACGACTCAACAGTTCATTGTAATCTGTTGTCCAGAAACAATTGTCTTCTTCTCCAGCAGCTCTGGCCACTTCTTCTCTGCGGCTCGAAACCCCGGCTATCACGGCATTCGGCAAATCTCGAATGGAATTCAGATGAAAATCCGCGATGCTGCCTAAGCCGATCACTCCAATTCTCCATGCTTTTTCACTCAATGATTATACCTCCTCATGATCCATGCTGGACATTAATCAAGTGAGCTAATGCCCTTCTATATTATAAAGTACAATACTCCCTCAGTCCTGACAAGCATATATGAAAGCGTTAATCAGAAGAACCGATTAACCGCAGCGCGTTTTCCGCATAGATTTTATTCAAGACGGACTGCGGCAGTTGAAGCGATGCCAACACTTCCTGATGCCGGTTGTCAAAATAATCCCTTCCATACAATATGCGGTCTTGAAACTCAATCAAAAATTGTTTCGCAAACGCTAAGTCCCGTTCCAGCGCATTGCATCCTGAACCTGCAGAAATGTCGCAATACAGGTTCGGATATTTTCTCAGCATTTCGATCACTTTGCCGCCCGGGACGACTTTTCCTTTCGGATAAGGCGTGCGCGCATATTGATCATCGCCGGAAATATGCGCCCAAAACCCGGGCGCATGTCCGATAAAAATCGTATCCGGACAAGCTTGAACGGCCCTTTCAAAAGCGTCTATGCCGCCGCCGTACCACCAGTTCGGCCGCGGATAAGCATATCCCGCATCAAATTCATAATCAATATGAACGACGACCGGCAGCCCTTTTTCCCCGCAAAACCGAAACATGCGGATCGCATCCGGATTGTCATACATCATGCGGAGCTTCAGTTCCCCGCAAATGCGAACACCATGCAGATCGATGGCCGCTTGCAATCGGTCGATGGCGTCAGGCCTGCGCGGATCAGGCGCAAAACCGAGCACAAACTTGTCCGGCCGCTGCCGCGCATAAGCTGCGCAGCGTTCAAAAGAAATCGGGCCTCGGTCATGATGGTCAGGAACGATTCGTTTATACGCAGGGTCATATTCATCTTCAGGACATTCCCAGCTGAGAAGCCAAGTTTTGTCAATCTGATATTTGTCCATATTTTCAAGAAAACGGTGAATATCATAACCGTACCAATCCGGGTGATTATGCGCATCAATAATCATGATGCTTCCTCCTCTGAACATTCTTATGCAACAAAAGCGGCTGCCTCATTCTTGTTCAGAAGGGCAGCCATGATTAGGCGCTGAGCCTGGCTGTGCAGCCGCATCATTATTCACATGTGCGGCGATGGGATGCGTGCCGTCATTATTTTTGATACCAAGCAGCCACTTTGCGAATGCCTGCAATGACGTCGTCAATGTCTTCTTCTGTGAAAAATTCGTTGATCGGCATGCGAATCGCCGTTTTCAAAATGTTTTCCGCATTCGGGCAAAGGCCTTCTTCATATTTGATTCCCGTCAAGTCAAACGGAAATTGACTGCCTAAATACGCTTCTCTATGCTGAAAGAGCGGATTCATATACACGACTTGCGGAATGTAACCAGCTTGGTTCGGGATGCCTTCAGCGGCCAGCGCTTTTGAAAATTCTTCACGCGTGCAAGTCAATTGATCCAAATCAAGCGTCAACATATAAAACCAATAAGTAGCGTATCCGCCTTCCGTAATTTTGTGCGGATGAATGCCGGGCACGCCTTCAATGCCGCGAGTCAAGCGCTCGCCAAGCATATGCCTCGATTCACAGATCCATTTCAGCTTTTTCAGCTGCGCAATGCCGACAGCTCCTTGAAGTTCAGTCATCCGGTAATTCGGCGCCAAATGATGCAAGTCTTTCAACACTTCTGTGCCGAATCTGCGGAAGTTTTTGTCAGCAAAAGCGTGGGTAGTCAGAAAATCTTTCTCATCCCCGGAGTTGACCGTTACGATCCCGCCGTCTCCGGTAGAGATGTGCTTGAAATCATTCGTGCTGAAGCAACCGTAGTCGCCGATCGTCCCGGCAAGCTTTCCTTTATATTCAGTCAAATAGCTTTGTGCACAGTCCTCAATCACTTTCAAATTGTGCCTGCGCGCGATATCCATGATCGCATCCATGTCCGCGGGGTTTCCTGCAAGATGAACGACAAGGATCGCTTTCGTCCGCTCGGTGATCCGTTCTTCGATCGACTTCGGATCCATGTTATAAGTGTGGGGATCCAGGTCAGCGAACACGGGAATCGCATTTTGATACAAAATTCCGATCAGCGTCCCTTGGTCAGTAATCGGGCTCGTGATGACTTCGTCTCCGATCGATATGCCTGCCGCGCCGAGCGCTACGTGAATGGCCGCCGTGCCGGAAGATGCGGCCACACTGTATTTCACGCCGTATATTTCATTGAAATCTCGCAAAAACTGCTTCACTTTGTTGCACGAATGATAAAAGCGCGCGTTTTGCTCCAATGCCTCCACCAATTCCCTCG
>CALKAN010000338.1 GCA_937983035.1 uncultured Paenibacillaceae bacterium
GAAGCGCGGTGTTTGGCTGTTTGCGGCAAACGTGGACGACAGCGGATCAAAAGCGAAACAGATCGTGCTGGATTGTTTAAAAGAAATGCGGATCATTCCAAAACATTAAGTTTCGCAGCATAAAAAAACCGTTCAAGACTGCGGTCCAAACATTTCATTGGCCAAAGTCTTGAACGGCTCTGTTAAAACCACCATTTTTCATTTTTTTCTTCCGCGTCCTCTGATTTTTCATCGAAAAAGTCTACGAATTCGATATAAGAGCGGTAGATGTGCCGGCGCATCATTTGTTCTGCTTCATCGGGATCGCCTTTTTTGATCGCTTCGATCAGTTCCCAATGCATATCGACTTCTTTTTGTTTCGTAAACTTTGTCCCGATCATCCGGTTGGCCAGCGCGATTTGGAACGAAAGGGATTGGTACATCGAGATTAAGCGGGAATGACGGGACAGCATGACGATTTTTTCGTGAATGTAAAAAGAATCTTGCAGCAAATATTGCACTTCGTGGTTGTGGAGCTTGTTTTTCATCTGCATATAAAATTGTTCCAGATCTTCCACTTCTTCTTTCGTCGCATTTTGAGTGACCAGGCGGATGGCGAGTCCTTCCAACATGGAGCGGATCGAATAAGTTTCAAACACGGCTCTGCGGTCCAATGGCGTGACGATCGGTCCTTTGTTCGGAATGATCGTAATGATGCCTTCCCCTTGCAATTGTCTGAGCGCCTCCCGCACGGGCGTCTGGCTGATCCCTAATTCCTTGGCCAGTTTCGTTTCAACGATGCGGTCGCCCGGATGAATCTCTCCGTCTAAAATCTGCTGTTTAATATAGTCCATCAGTTCTTCGCTGATGTTCCGTTTCTGTATGAAATGGTTACGTGAATCGATCGTCATCATAATCAACCTTTACTATTTTTTTAATCGATGATGCAACAAAATGACTTTTCAAGCCTGCAAAAAAAGATGATCAAAATGATGCAAAAAATTGCGAATATGAGTTGCTTCTCTTTTCATATATTATATATAATATATAATGCAGGATGCAACATGCGATTTGAGACTGTCGATTTTTAAAATGAATGGAGCCAGGCAAGTCATCTATTATTATTGTACGAAAAAAGTTCCATCTTTGACCAGCAAAATCGACAGCCTCGGCAGAAATAATTCAAAAAAACGATGAGGTGTTTAGGCATGCCGCAAGTGGAAAGGAAGCACCGAGCGGTTCGCTGGACGGAAGAAATGATCGCGATTCAAAGCGTCAATCCTCACTATGGGGAAGGGGCTGCGGGCGAGAAGGAGCTTTCGCATTATATCGAATCGCTCTGCAAAGAGGAGGGGGTGCATGTTTACCGGCAGCGCGTTCTGCCAGATCGAGACAATTTGATCATTGAAGTCCGAACAGGCCGGCCTGACAAAACGCTTTTGTTCGAAGCGCATATGGATACTGTGTCGCTGGGGAACATGCTCAATCCGCTCACGCCGACCGTTCGAGACGGACGGTTGCATGGAAGAGGAGCGTGCGATACGAAAAGCTCTTTGGCGGCGATGCTGCATGCGGTGTTGGAGAGCGCTAAGCGCGCGGATGAGATGGCTTGCGATCTCGTGATGGTGGCAGCAGTTGACGAGGAACATGAGTCCGCGGTTTAAGCAAGTGGATGGAATTGAACATGCCTGCCGCAGGAGCGGTTGTCGGCGAACCGACGAACAATCGCATTGTCATCGCTCACAAAGGCTGCGCTCGGTTTAAGCTGAGCACTTTCGGCAAGGCAGCTCACAGTTCGATTCCGGAAGAAGGAGTGAATGCGATCTATGCCATGGCGAAAATGATTCAGTTTATCGAGGAGCAGGAAGCGGCTGAGCTGGCGGCTGTGACACATCCGCTGTGCGGTTCGCCGACGATTGTCGTTTCGACGATTCAAGGCGGCAAACAAATTAACATTGTGCCGGAATATTGCGAGATTGAGGTGGACCGGCGCATGATTCCCGGGGAAGATTGCGGCGAAGTGTTGGAAGCGCTTAAGCGAAAATTGGAGACGTATGCAAAAGAACGCGGCATCAAAGTGCAGATGGAAACATTGCTGGAAGATTATGCGCTGAATACGCCTGCGGATGCCGCTGTAGTGCGAAGTGCGCAGCAGACGGCATTGCAGCTCGGGATGAATGCGGAACCGATCGGCGTTTCATATGGAAGCGATGCCAGCAAATTGCAGCAAGTCGCCCGCATTCCGTCCATCGTTTTCGGTCCGGGATCGATTGCGCAAGCACACTCCAGCGACGAGTGGGTTCCCGTGCATGAAATTGAGCAAGCGGCGGATTTCTTGCTTCAGCTTGCCTTAAATTTTGGAAAAGAGAGGGAGATATGATGAAGACGGAAAGAAAGTATGAGTTTCGAAAGCGCTTAAACGAAGTGCATAAGCCGAACCGACGGGATCACGCGCTGCAGCCTAAAGCAAGCGAAGCTGCTGTCGGCCGTTCTTGGTCGATCGTCATCAGCGAATCCGCGAGTCCGGTGTTGACGCAAGCGGCAAAAGATTTGCAAGATTATTTCTTCACAAGCATGAACGAGTCATTGCTGTTGGTGAAGACAGACAACATTGCCGAAGCGGCCGGCAGCGGCAGCCAGGTGATCGTGCTGGCTGAGAAAACGGATTTGCCGTCCGCGGGCCAAGATTTGAAAACGCCGCGCAGTTACCGGCTTCAAGTTTCTTCCGATCGCATTGTCATTTGCGGAAATGACGACAGAGGCGCAGCGCAAGGCAGCTATTACTTGGAAGATCTCA
>CALKAN010000339.1 GCA_937983035.1 uncultured Paenibacillaceae bacterium
CTTCATAAACTAAGGAAGGAGTATGGCTGTGGAATTGAAAGATTTGGAAATTTTTCAGATGGTTGCGCAAAAAGGGACGATCACCGAAGCGGCTAAAGAACTGAATTATGTGCAATCCAATATTACGGCAAGAATACAAAAGCTGGAGACAGAATTGAACACTCCGCTGTTTAACCGTCTTCGCCGCGGCATGGTGCTGACGCCGGAAGGAAAAAAGCTGCTTGATTACAGCGAGAAAATTTTGTCCTTGGCCAATGAAATGAAAAAAGTGATTCAAAGCAAGTCGGAGCCTTCAGGAAAGCTGGAAATCGGATCTGTGGAAACAGTGATTAAACTGCCGGTTATTTTGTCAGCTTACAGCAAAAAATATAAAAATGTAGACTTGACACTGCAAACCGGCGTCACGGAACAACTTCAGGAAGACGTGCTGAATTACCGTTTAGACGGTGCTTTTATATCGGAAACGAAACAGCATCCTGAGCTCGTTTATCATGACGTATTTCAAGAAGAACTCGTATTAATTTCGGATCAGTCCGTGAATTCGTTGGAGGAAGCGATTCAAGAGCCTTTCTTATGCTTCAGCGAAGGATGCGGCTACCGCGCCAGGCTGACGTCTTGGTATCACGATCAAAATCTGGTGATGCCGAAAGTGATGGAATTCGGAACATTGGAAACGATCATCGGAAGCGTCACGATGGGACTTGGCGTGACGTTTGTGCCGAAATCAGCCGTCCTGTCTTTGGCGGAAAGAGGCCTTGTCCGCATCCATGAATTGCCGAAAAAATACAGTCATATTAAAACCGTATTCATTCGAAGAAAAGATGTGCATTTAACTTCTACGTTGGAAAAGTTCATCGAAACGATCGAACGATGCAAAGACGATTCCGATTATCCGCTCGTGTTTAGAGAAGGGATGCCGTCCTGACTGATCATTGCGATTTTGTATTTGTTCAGCGCTCAAATGATTGCGCCTTGATTTCATTATTTGCTTGATGATCGCCAGCAACGGATGAATTGTGTCTTTTTTCAATTTTCAGATGTCTAAAGGAGGCAGGGCATAGTTTCGATTTTTTATGGGAAAAATCGTTTTAGGATGGAAGCATTGCATGTAAGTCAGACGTTTTCCATTGAAGATAAAGCATATGAAGTTCAGATGGGAGCAATCCTTTAAAGCGGGAGATTGTTTAATGGGAACATTCCTTTATTGATACGAGAGCATTCCTTAATGGAGGAGAGAATGGACATGGCGCAATTCGAATTGGTCAATTTGGAAGGAAACGAAGAAGTGTTAACTCGAATTAAACAGCTTGAGGAAGAACTGTCGCAGCAGTTGGAACGGCCGGTCGCTTTAATTGCCTATACGCAAGAAGAGGACAACGAAGAATGATAGAAAAAAGAGGGCTCGAGCAGCCCTCTTTCTCATCGTCAGCAATGGAAATTCACAAACTGGCAATCGGCGTTACTTCAATTTCACCCATCAAGCGTTCCACTTCAGCGGGATCGATGACGCCTGCGGCTTGATGCAAGGCATTGGATGCACCGCAAGCGGAAGCCAGTTTCAACGTTTCAATCTTATTCATGCCGCGATGCAAGCCGACAGCGATGCCTGCGATGAACGAATCGCCTGAGCCTACGGGGTTTACGGCATCAATCTGAACGGGCGAGATGCGGTAAATTTGATCTCCCCACCCGACGATCGCCCCTTTTTCGCCTAACGTGACTGCTGCGCAAGGCAAGTTTTTCTGTTTCATGATCTGTTGAATGAATGGCGTGATTTGCGCGGTTTCGTCCAGCTCGGCTGTTGATTCGGTTGAAGTGCTTGTCCCGGTCGCCGGAGCTTCTTCATAAGGGAGCAGCTGCAGCAAACCGCGAAGCTCATCTTCATTCGGCTTAATCATAAACGGTTGATGATTAATCCCCTCTACCAGCGCTTGGCCGCTCGCATCCAGCAAAGGGACGGCGCCTTGTTCATGCACTGCATCGATTAATTTGCCGTATAAGTCTGCCGGCGCGCCGGCCGGAAGGCTGCCGGAAAGCGTGACGACGGAAGATTCCGCAGCGAGTTTGCTGATCAGTACGATGAGTGCTTCGCAATCTTGCTCTCGCACGGTCGGGCCGGCTTCAAGAATTTCAGTGTACACCCCGGCCGCTTCGTCGATGATGTTTAAGCACAACCTCGACTCGCCCTCGATTTCGAGCATTTGATGCGGGA
>CALKAN010000340.1 GCA_937983035.1 uncultured Paenibacillaceae bacterium
GGTTGCAAAGCACCTACCCCTGCATTGAAAGGATAGCATCCTGACTATATTTATTGGCAGCATAATCAAAAATAATGATTTCCAGTTGATCTCTTAGCAGCATCTTTCCCTGCCATCTCTTTGCAGCCTGATTTCACTCGCAATTGCAGCATGAACGGTCTCGTTCAAACCTTCAACACGACGGCCACGATGTTGCTGCATGCTCTCCTATTTCATTTTCAAATGAACCGGCTCTTTCTCTAACCAGCTCTAGTGTAACAATCATGGCTGCTGCATGTCAATAAAAAATCCGAACTTTTTTTATAAAACTTGTATTAAAGTTCGCTTTTTGTCATTTTTCCCTTACTCTTTTCGCTGTTTTTCAAAATAAGATTCGAAAAACGCCAAACCTCTGCTTAAATTTTCCTGCCAATAATCCCAATTGTGCTCTCCTTCAAACTCTTCGTACTGATGGTTATAGCCGATTTTCCGCAAATAGTTCGTAAAACCGATATTCGCTTCATACAAATAATCTTGTTTTCCGCAATTGATATACAACGCCGGTCCGTTATTTTCCTCAATGCGATGAAGCGCTAAGTTTTTCAAACGATATTGCTGCGCATGCTCGCCGTGCGCCGGACCGAGAATCGGAGCAAACGCCGAAGCCATGTACAAATGCTGTTCTCCGCCTGTCAAACTCAAAATATCTCCAAGCGCGCCGGAAAAGCTGACAGCCGCTCCGAACAAGGATGGATTTTTGAGCGCCAGCATGACCGCTCCGTAGCCGCCCATGGACAAACCGCCGATGACACGAGAAAGCCGCGATGGATATGTACGAAATTCGGCGTCAATCATAGGAACCAAATCGTAGATCATATACTGCTCAAAATTCCCGCTCCCGTCATACCAATCAACATAAAATGTTCCGTCGCTGTGGCCGCCGTCGTTCGGCATCACAATGATCGCTTCGCGCAATTGGTTCTTGTCCCACATTTCTTGAATGATTTGCTCCGCATTTCCTTTGTACAGCCAGTCGGTTTCCATTCCCGTTTTGCCGTGCAGCAAATAAATTACGGGGTATCTTTTCGACTCGTCCGCATCGTAATGATCGGGAAGACCAACATAGCATACGCACCTTCTGTTTAATGCACTGGAATAAAACGTTACAGGTCTGACAATCATGGCCACTCCTCCTAATCTGATAGGCATTCGCCGGCAATTTTTATCGTCTGCCGTCTTTTTTATTATACCTTATTCATTCCCAATTGAATCGAACTCAGACGAAATTTTCCAACGATCAGCCAAATAGATTGCATATTTATTCATCGATTCACGGTCCCATGGAAGATTTATGCTGTTGGCGCCGCAGGTCAAAATGACGCCGTCGATGATATTTGGCCATCGGCTCTGCATTGTTTTTGTAAAGAACAACTCCAAAAATTGCAAGATGACAACGATTCGATCTTGAAAATGCAAAAAAGCCCTTGAGATGACGATTTCCTTCGCCGTCTCAAAGGCGCTTCAACGCGTTCTGTTTATGTTAAATGCACAGATCTTTATGGCTGAACGTTGTGCAATATAGGTCAGGCCAGGAAGATGAAATACAACAAGAATACGACAAACATCATGTACATAATCCAGTGCACATTCTTGGCCTCGCCTTTAAATATTTTCACAAGCGGATAGAAAATGAAGCCGAGCGCAATGCCAGTTGCAATGCTGTAGGAAAGCGGCATGGCAATGACCGTAAGAAATGCAGGCAGAGCCTCATCGATCCGCCCCCACTCGATCTTGGACAAGCTGGATGCCATCAACACCCCGACAATGATGAGCGCTGCCGCCGTCACTTCTTCAGTAATGACACTGAGCAGCGGGAAGAAAAACAGAGCCAGGAAGAAACAGATCGCCGTCACAACCGATGCGAAACCTGTCCGAGCGCCTGCCGCAACTCCAGATGAAGATTCAACAAAAGCAGGCGTCGTTGAAGTTCCGATCGCAGCACCCGCAATCGTTGCTACAGAATCGGCAGCTAATGCTCTGCCGGCACGAGGCAGCTTATTGTCTTTCATTAAACCGGCTTGCGTGGCTACCCCTACCAGCGTGCCCGCCGTATCAAAGAAGTCGACAAACAAGAACGTAAATATGACAACCAGCATCGTGCCTGAGAACATGACAGACGGATCAAACAACGGACTAAAGAACGCTCCCAGCGCAGTCGGTGCCGGAGGCATGCTTAATACTTGATTCGGAATGTCGACAATGCCGAAGATCATGCCTGCGATGGCCGTAATGATAATGCCGTAAAATACGGCGCCTCTTACTTTCAAAGTTAACAGCACAGCCGTAATCGCAATGCCGAAGATCGACAGCGCCGGACCGCTTTCCCTCAAATCGCCAAGACCGACGATCGTCGCATCATTGGCGACAATGATTCCCGCATTTTGCAATCCGACAAAAGCGATAAAAAAGCCGATTCCTGCAGAAACTGCATACTTTAAGCCTGATGGAATGGCGTTAATCAGCTTTTCCCGGATGCCCGACAAAGCCAGAATCAAAAAGATAATTCCGGACACAAAAACACCGGCCAGCGCATGCTCCCATGGGATCCCCATTCCGAGCACGACAGAAAAAGCGAAGAACGCATTTAAGCCCATTCCCGGTGCAAGCGCAATCGGATAGCGCGCATACAGACCCATGACCAAAGTACCGACGATGGCTGCCACGGCAGTTGCGGTAAACAGCGCATCTTGATCCATCCCTGCATTAGACAAAATGATCGGGTTAACGATCAGGATGTAAGCCATCGCCAAGAACGTCGTAATCCCGCCGATCGTTTCTCTGCGAAAATCCGTATTGTGCTTGGAAAACTCAAAATATTTGGCAATCCCTGTTTCACCTGAACCCTTGTCCACCATTTAAATATACCTCCAAATAATTTCAATATGTATAATCCCCACTCATTGTAGAAGTATACGAATTATTTGTCAACGGAAAATCCGAACATTTTTTAATTTTTTTTGAAATTCGTTCGCTTTATTTTGCATTCAGACGAAAAATATTTGATATAAAACGTTTCCTTAACATGCTTGCCAATAAATTGAGCCAGCCAACCTGATCTTTCACAGGTCAGCTGGCCTGGTTAAACTGCGCCAAGTTGCGGTTCATTACTCCCATTCAATCGTGGAAGGCGGTTTGGAAGTGATGTCATAGACGACGCGGTTGACATGATCCACTTCGCCGACGATGCGCCTGGAGATTTTGTCCAATACGTC
>CALKAN010000341.1 GCA_937983035.1 uncultured Paenibacillaceae bacterium
TCACTGAATTTAATTTCTTTCGCCATGATCGAAAAACCTCCTTAAATTAGTTGACGTGCTTTTTTGTTCGCGCAATTTTTCGCAAACTTCGATGCCGTCCATGCCAGGGAGCATCAAATCCAGCAAGATGAGATCATAATCATTTTGAAGCGCCATTTGCAGCGCGGTCTCGCCGTCCTCTGCCTCTTCCACCGCATATTCTTCTTTTTCCAAGTACATGCGAAGCAGGCGCCTGATTCGTTCTTCATCATCCACTACAAGAATGCGATATTTTTCATCCTTCACTTCGGTCATTTCTGTCATGAACCCTCAACCTCCCATAAGCTTGCTCGCATACATTTATTATACACCAGCATAGGAATGTAAACCTGCGATGACTAAATTAACAAAAATTAGCGTGATTAATACGATCACAAATCCGATGACTGCCAGCCAAGATGATTTTATGCCGTGCCAGCCGCGCGATAATCGCAGATGCAAATACGCGCTGTAAAACAGCCATGTAATCAGTGCCCACACTTCTTTCGGGTCCCATCCCCAGAAGCGGCCCCATGCTTGCTGCGCCCAAATCATCGCGAAGACGAGCGCCCCCAACGAGAATAATGGGAAACCGATGGAAATGGCGCGATAACTGATCTCGTCCAAATCATCTGCTTTAATATCTTTTAACACAGGTTGAATGGCTGCGCCGATCGGTTTTCGCAAAATCAATCGGAATAATCCGTATAAAACGAGCCCTCCGATCACCGACCATATAAACGTGTTCAGTTTGCGGCCGCTGTTTACGCCCTGCATCCATGAAGGCGTCTCGAACAACGGTTGTTTCATCCCGATAAACGAATCCATTGAAATGACTTCGCTGTTGTGCGGCTTAAAGATCGGCGGCAGCGTATAAGTGACCGTATTCGTCACCCGTTGCGGCTCCTCTCCCGACTCATCCAGCACTTCTTGTTCGAACACTGCCTCGTAATTGGCAGCGCCGAATCCGAATGTCATGATCACAAACCCAAACATGCACAAGACGACAAAAAGCGTAATTTCAAGCCACCGCACTTGTCTGCGGCCGCTTTTTGATTTGTCTTGGAAATTGATCGTGCGGATCAAATACATCAACCCGGCGGCAAAACCAATGGCAAAGAACGCTTCTCCTGCCGCCGCGGTCGTCACGTGAATTTTCAGCCAATGACTGTTCAATGATGGGACAAGCGGCTTGGCTTCCCACGGAAATACGGCAGCATAGGATAGAAACAGCACGATGAGCGGCATGGCAAACACGCCGATCACGGCTGATTTGTAGATGAAAAATACGACGATGAAAGCTGCCGTGATCATCATCGTCAAAAAAGTTAAAAATTCAAACATGTTTGACGTCGGAATATGTCCGGCATAGATCCATCTTGTGATGAAAAAAGAAATCTGAGCGATCAATCCGGCGATGGTAATCGCAATGGAGCGGCGCTTCCACTTTTGTTCAAACTGCTCCGGTTTGCCGTGCCCCCATTTTTTCCCGGTTATCGTAATGACGAACGTAAAAAAACTGAGCGTGTATAATATCCATGCAACAATTAAACTTGCATTGCTAAATTGCTCTATTGTCACGTTAAATTCCTCCCGTTATCCAGCGACGACGCTTCAACTTCAATTCCTGTAATCTTCAGCGCTTCGGATACTTCTTTGCGCAGTCCAAACCAATTTTTGTTCGTATGTGCTCCCAAAAGCAAGCGGCCGTCATCGATTCGAACCCATATGCGGCGATGGTGCCAGTAGAATCCCATGACGAGTCCGATGATAAAGATCGCAGAGCCAATCCAGATGAAAGTCATGCCTTTATTGCTTTTTATATTCAAATATGACGTGTACATGGCGATTTCAACATTTTCCATATCGCCCACGCTCATCCGAAATTGACTGCCTGCCGCTTCATTCACGCGGTCTTGCTGAAATCGGATTTGGTCATCCGGAATCGGAAAATAGATGTGAATGTTCCCTTCTTGCGGCAGTCCCGGACCTTTGATCAAGAAAATGAAGGCAGGTGCGTTCGGATTTTTTGATTTGGTCGCAGGCTCGCCGTTTTCATAAGTAAAATCCGGCAAATAATGCCTCAGTTCGATCTCATACGGCCCGACTTCGTACATCGCTTCCGGATCATTCGTTCTCAGCGGAAACGTGCCGTACACTTCGCCGGTTTCCACATGCTCCAGCTTGACTTCCATCGAGCGGATGATGGGCGTGTAGTTATAGTTGTACTGATAAAATGCCAGCCCGTCATGTTCGAGCGGCGAATTCACTTCAATCGCATGCTCCTTAACCACTTCCAAAACAGGCTCGTCCACGCCGTCGCAATTGTCTACGCATTCATATAAAACCGCTTGTGTGCGAAACAAACGGGGAACGACATTGCCTTCGGCATCCGGCTCATGGAATTCAATCGTGAACTGTTCATTTTTTAAATAATAAGGCGTGCCCTCTATTTTTACCGTATCCCCTTCTAGAATAGGCACATACTGCTCATACTGCCAGCCTGGAATAATCAGGCGCATCAGCGCGGCAAGCAAAAATATGATCAATCCGATATGGTTCACGTACGGCCCCCATCGGCTGAATCGATTTTTCTCTGCCAGCAAGGCATCGTCTTCTTGCACCACGCGATATCGCTTCTTCTTAAGCGCTTGTCCAAACTGATCGATCCACTTCGAAGGCTCTGCAGGCAGCTCTCTTTCCAGCGTCACTTTTTGCCTGCTTATAAATTTCGGATGTTTCTTGACCGCTTGGTTGGACAATGCTCGGTAAAGAGGAAGCACTCTGTCCAAGCTGCAAATGACTAAAGAAGTTCCGATCATAAACAGCAAGCCGCGGAACCACCATGTCTCATACGTATGCGACAACCCCAGAAAATGATAAATCTGGCCGATCACGCCGTAATTTTTCTTGTAATACTCCGCATAATTGATGTTAATCAACATGTTTTCTTGCGGAAAGATCGTTCCCAGAATCGCCAGCACTAACGTGATGACGATCAAATATACGGCTACTTTGACCGATGAGAAGAATCTCCAAACACGGTCGATGATCGATTTGCTGCTTCGCTGAGAACGGCGGGCGACCCCGTCGTATCTCATTTCCAAGGGCAAATCGCTGTCCTCATCGTGCAGCGGCTTGCCGCAGTATTCGCATAAAATGGTGCCCACGGCATTCTGATGCCCGCATTCACATTTTGTATTTTCGATCAAGCTGTATCATCCTTTCGCGGCACGAGCCGCTCCACCCTCGGTTTAAGGTGATGTTCTCTTAATTCTCCAATCCACTTTTCGACGATCATGCCGTCCGGCGAAATGAAAAAGGTCGTTGGAAATTGATTCACGCCGTATTGTTTTCGAACTTGTTCTTTATCGAGCAAAATCGGGTAAGTCACGCTGAATTGACGGACAAATCCTTGCACGGTCACTGTCGATTCATTGAGATTCACGCCGAGTATGACTAAACCTTGATCTTTGTATTGTTCGTAATATTGCTGCAGCAATGGAGTTTCGTCAACACAAGGCGGACAAAACGTGCCCCAAAAGTTCAACAGAACCGCTTGTCCATGATAGTCTGACAATTGATGCAGTTCTCCATCCAAACCTCGCAATGTGAAGTCAGGAGCTTTCTCCCCTGCTTGCGGAAAACTGTCTTTTTCAGCAAACAAACTGGAACCGATCGTGTATAGTCCGATGATTAAAACGACAGATAGTATGGCAATTTGAATTTGTTTGCGATATTTCTTCAAACCGGTCACCCCTTATCATCCTAGCCATCTTACATTATAGCTAAAAAAACAACCGGTTTTTACCGGTTTTAAGCGCAGCTTTATGAATTTTGTGTGTCTAACAACGGGGTTCCTTTTACTCTCTCCGTGCCAAATCCATCAATTCCTTGACTTCATTCGGCTTCAGCATGCGATATTTCCCTCTTCGAACCCCTTCCAGCGTTAAAAAGCCGAAAGCAACCCTTCTCAGCTTGATGAGCGGAATTTGCACCGCTTCGAGCATTCTCCGCACTTGCCGATTGCGGCCTTCATGAATCGTAATCGATATAACCGATCTGGATTCGTCGGGTTCAACATCCACGTACTCCACTTCTGCGGGATGGGTCATCCCGTCTTCCAGCATGACGCCTTTGCTCAATTGTTCCAGCACGCTGCCGTGCGGAACGCCTTTCACGGTGGCATAATACGTCTTTGGAATTTCATGCTTTGGATGAGTCAGCAATTGCGTAAATTCCCCGTCATTGCTGAGAAGAAGCAGTCCTTCCGTATCATAATCAAGCCGGCCGACAGGATAGATCCGCTCCTTGATCTCAGGCATGAAATCAGTAACAACTTTGCGGCCTTCCGGGTCATGCACGCTGCTGATGACGCCTCTTGGCTTGTGGAATAATATATAAACAGGCTTCTCTTTGCGCAAAGGCTTTCCGTCAACGGTGATCACATCCGTATCCGGATCGACTTTCACGCCTAATTCCGTCACGACTTTGTCGTTAACTTTGACCCGCCCTGCACGGATGATCTCTTCGCACTTGCGTCTTGATGCAACGCCTGCTTGCGCCATGACTTTCTGCAATCTTTCCATGTGGTTCATTCACCTCTGTACTAATGATAACGATCATGAGGCGAAATCACAAGTTTTGACCATGGAAATTTTTCTCCGGGGCAGCTTGGATGATGGGAATAAACCGAGTCAAGAGACAAATTGTAAATCATGCTCAAACGCAAAATCATTTTTTCCAGCACAAATAATTGTTCTTGCAGCAATTGTTCTGATGAAGATTCGCCTTTCGCATCTTCAGAAAAATCGCCTTCTACGCACAAGTGCAAATATTGCGGATCCGTCTGCTCTTGCGCGGGAATGACTGCGCCTTGTTTCGTAATCAAATAATCGAAGCCTTTCCCATTAATCGATGAACATGCCGAATGGTGAATAATGATGCCTAAAACAGCCAAAAGCAGCCACCTCCAACAATGACTGCTTTATTATATGTTTATTCCCTGCGCGAGGGTTCGATTAACCAAATACGATCAGGCAAATGATAATGGCCGATGCAAAACCGATGACGTCAGACAACAAGCCGACTTTCAGCGCGTACCTCGTCTTGCGGATGCCGACCGCTCCAAAATATACGGTTAACACATACAGCGTCGTATCCGTGCTGCCTTGCACCGTGGAGGCGATGCGCCCGATTAATGAATCCGGGCCAAATTGATGCATTAAATCTGCCGTAAACGCCAGCGACCCCGAGCCCGTAATCGGCCTCAGCAAAACGAGCGGAAACACTTCTGCCGGCACATGGAGCCATTCAAATACCGGCCGAACCCATCCGAGCAAAATATCCATCGCTCCGGAA
>CALKAN010000342.1 GCA_937983035.1 uncultured Paenibacillaceae bacterium
CGGCCGTCGTCGGGGTGACGCCTACGGCGGACCAGGCCGCGCTCTTCAAGCGCGATGTGCGGCCGAGTGATATGGCAAAGGGCAGTCATGTGAAGACCGGCGTGCAAAAATCGTCCGTCGGCTCGCTCAAAACTCATTTGCACAAAAGACCAAAGACGCTGCGAATATCATCATCCGACAGATCCGCATTGGCCGCAAACAAAAAAATGCCGAAATAATAAATCTTGAACAGCTTGTTTCATATCGGATGCGCCGGCATTAAATAGTTCCCATGGACTGATTTTAACGACCCAGGGGCGAAAAATTAGCTGTATGTGCCTATTGAAAAAACTGCCTGCATGCTATGTAATGTTGACGAATGCAGATGTGCAGCTCTAAACGGAATGAACGATGAAATATTCATTTTGTCAGCCGGAATGGGAACATACAGCTGGATTTCGACCCATGGCGGGATCAGGCTGGAGAAAGGCTGCATACGCGGATCTGAAAGAGGAAGGGCGCAGAAAGCGAATCCGGTTTATTTCAAATAAAGCCGGCGCTGTCGCTGCGCAATGTTTTGGGGCGTTCGGCGCCATGTCATGACGAACCTTAGGGAACCCGAATGTCTCGATATGACAACATTGTGAAATAAAAATAAAAAGCGCCTGATACGTTGAGCATCAACGTTTCAGCGCGTTTATCGTTTATCCAGCCGAAACTAGATCCCTGTTAAAGAAACATTCAAGGAAGGGACCTGTTTTTATGTGCAGAAAATGTGTATAAAAGCTAATTCTCATCTTTTTTCCCTGTTTAGGCGGAAACCGAAAAAAGCAAAAACGCCCATAAACGTTGATAGATCAACATTTTTGAGCGTTTTGGAGAGTGTTAAATCGCAACTGTAGAAATTTGAGGTACGTCCCAGGGAAGATTCGAACTCCCGACCGACGGCTTAGAAGGCCGTTGCTCTATCCAGCTGAGCTACTGGGACAAACTATGAAAACCAATCAGCAAGATATATAATAACACAATAAAATTTAAAATGCAACAGTTTTTTTGAAAAAATTTTAATGAAAATGTTGTGCGATTTTTTTGCGATTTATCAATGAAGATCATTTCAGAATATATTGTGCATGCGAGATATATTGCACAAACGACCATTTGGATGATGAAATTTATCATCATGCTGGATTTTTTACGGATCGATGCTGTGTTATAATTTTTTTGTTTTTGAGCACGGATCAGGGTGAGTTTCCTTCATTATGAAAAGCATGATCGCTGCAAAGGCGAGAAGGGGGTGAGAAAACATGCCGGAAAAAGAGAATGTCATCTTATTGCCGAAGACGATCGAATATTATCAGTTCCAGCTTACGCGCATGCTTGAAACGGAGCAGTACGAATCCGCGGTTGAGCTGTTAGAGTTTCTTTTGAAATGCAGCGGAGAAGATGCTGCTGCGTACGAAGAATGGGAGATGCTGCTTGCATGGCTGCGGACTCAATTGTCCGATGCTGATTTATCCGAGGCAACGGAAGGGGAGCTGCTTGATGAAAGCATGCGGCTGAAATTTCAGCGCGATCATTTATACATAGAAAAACTGATCGATACGATTGCGAGCGACGCGCCTTTGGACAAAAAGCTTCTGGCCTTGGAACAGTTGAGTTTTGCCGATCCTCACCCCCGGATGGAACAAGCGTTGAAACGGTGGCTGAATGATGACCGTCTGCATCCTTTAATGCAATTTAAAGTGCTTCAAACGTTAAAGAGAGTAGGAGCGACGGGTGTCATTCGAATGAAACGAGGAGATGAAACAGCAGAGGCCGTCATTGAAGACGTACCGCTGGAATGGGAGCAATTCCCTGAGAAATTGCGGCGAATTGTGCATATCGTTCAGGAAAAATGCGAAGTTCACCATCCTGCACTGTCTTATTTTGCCCAGCAATTATGGGAAGAACTGCTTCAGAACACCTATGCCACGAACGACTATCAAACGATGCTGGCGCTTTCGGAGGAACAGCTGGCGGCATGGGCGGCCAGTCTGCACTTTTTGTCGGAAAAAATGATGCTCGGCACGGCTTCTGAAGACGCCGTCTTATCGATGTACGAATTGAACGACGAGGACATGAACCAGTGGCATGAAGCCGCTCAAATCATGGTCAAACATGTTCGGTTCGATTTGCCATTTATGTAATTTGAGGGATTATTGAATGTGATCTTGAATCCGCGAATTAGATGTTATACAATGTACAAATAGGTTTGAAGACTGGTACGGATTCCGCTTGTGAATGCACATTTGCGGAGGTGAGAGCCGTTACATAAGTCATGACCCAAATTTCACAGGAACGGCGGGAATTCAGCTTTAGTGTTCAGCGTTTCGCTGAGCAACGCAAGGACGAATTGTTCAGCCGGATCCTTAGGTAAAGTTTTGGAGGGGAAAGCATAAAATGAAAGCAACCTGGGAAAAATTAGAGAATAACGAAGGCATTCTCACTGTCGAAGTCGACAAAGAGAAAGTCAATGAAGCTTTAGATAAAGCTTTTAAAAAAGTCGTTAAAAATGTACAAGTTCCTGGTTTCCGCAAAGGCAGAGTGCCGCGTCAAATTTTTGAAGCTCGTTTTGGCGTGGAAAGCTTGTACCAAGACGCTCTGGATATTATTTTGCCGGAGGCGTATGTGGAAGCTGTCGATCAAACCGGCATCGAGCCGATTGACCAGCCTGAAGTAGACGTGCAGCATATCGCCAAAGGCGAAAATTTGAAATTCACTGCGAAAGTGCAAGTAAAACCGGAAGTCAAACTTGGCAAATACAAAGGCCTTGAAGTTGAGGAGAAAGATTTCACCGTTACGGATGAAGATGTGGAAAACGAACTGAAAAACATGCAAGAACGCCATGCGGAACTCGTCGTAGTGGAAGAAGGCGCTGCTCAAGAAGGCGACACGGCTGTCATTGATTATGAAGGATTCATCGACGGGGAGCCGTTCGAAGGAGGCAAGGCGGAGAAACACTCGCTCGTTCTCGGTTCCGGCGCTTTCATTCCGGGATTTGAAGATCAGGTCATCGGCATGGAGAAAGGCGAGGAAAAAGACATTCAAGTGACTTTTCCAGAGCAATACCATGCGCAAGAGCTTGCGGGCAAAGATGCCGTCTTTAAAGTGAAGCTTCACGAAATCAAACGCAAAGAGCTGCCTGAGCTGGACGATGAGTTCGCAAAAGACGTCAGCGAATTTGAGACGCTGGAAGAGTACAAGGAAGATCTTCGCAAATCTTTGCAAGAAGATAAAGAGCGCGAAAGAAGAAGCTATCTCGAAAATGCCGTGTTGGAAAAAGCCGCCGGCGAAGTGGAAGTCGATATTCCTGAAGTAATGATCAAGACTGAAACGGATCGCATGATCCAAGAATTCGGGAATCAGTTGATGATGCAAGGCATGAATTTGGACATGTATTATCAAATTACTGGCCAGAAAGAAGAAGATTTGCGCGAACAGATGAAAGACAATGCACAGAAACGCGTGCTCGGCAACCTTATTCTGGAAGCCGTCGTTGAAGCTGAGCAAATTGAAGCTGCCGAAGAAGATGTGAATAAGGAGCTGGAAAACCTTTCGAAGATGTACCAGCAAACGCCTGAAGAAATTCGCAAAATCTTTGAAGAAGGCGGCAATATGCGCAGCCTCGAGTACGACATTAAAATGCGAAAAGCATTGGATCTTTTAGTTGACAACTGCAAGTTGGTTCCGGCTGCAGAAGCGACAGAAGAAAATGAGCAAGAAGAAAAAGAAGCTGAGGCTGCGGATAAAGAATAATTCGTTCTTTGGCGCCATCCTTTAGAACAGCTTGTCTTTTTCTGAAGTTTAATGAATAAACATAATCATATAAGCGGATCAAGAAAGGCACGTATGAACATCAATCGTGCCTTTCTTGCAACATATTTTCCTCGAACTCTTCTCCGAATGCAGGCAGGCATCATCCCGCGAAGCCTCAAGATTCATTTCATGAGTAAACACTGACGTTTTGAGGAAAAAATACATACGATGAATTGTGACACCAGTCTCTTTCCATGATAAAATGGAAGGTAAGGCAAAAAAAGAGGCGTAAGTTTCGCCGTGTTGTGCAATTATTGAAGGAGGGAAAGCCCTGATGAACCTAATCCCGATGGTTGTGGAGCAAACAGGACGGGGTGAGCGGTCCTATGACATTTATTCCAGACTGCTGAAAGACCGCATCATATTTCTAGGAACGGCCATAGATGACGATGTGGCCAATGTGGTCATTGCACAGCTGCTGTTTCTTGCGGCGGAAGATCCAGAAAAAGATATCCATCTATATATACAATCTCCGGGCGGGTCCGTGACGGCTGGATTGGCAATATATGATACGATGCAGTATGTGAAGCCGGATGTATCCACGATATGTTTGGGCTTGGCTGCCAGCATGGGATCACTGCTTTTGGCTGCAGGAGCAAAAGGCAAACGGTTTGCGCTGCCGAACAGCGAAGTCATGATTCACCAACCGTTAGGAGGAGTGAGGGGCCAGGCGGCGGACATCAAGATTCACACCGATTGGATCATTAAAACGAGAGATCGGTTGAATCAAATTTATGTCAAGCATACGAATCAGCCGCTTGAACGCATCGAGAAAGATACGGACAGAGACTTTTTCATGAGTGCTGACGAAGCCGTCGAATACGGAATTGTCGATAAAGTTATCACTCAATCTGACATGAAAAAATAAAGGAGTGATCTCATGTTTAAATACAATGATGAAAAAGGACAGCTGAAATGTTCTTTTTGCGGCAAATCCCAGGAGCAGGTCAGAAAGCTTGTCGCCGGTCCTGGTGTTTATATTTGCGATGAGTGCATCGATCTTTGCACCGAAATCGTGGAAGAAGAGCTGGGGACGGAAGAAGAGCTCGACTTGAAAGACATTCCGAAGCCGAAAGAAATTTTGGAAATCCTCAATGAATACGTCATCGGCCAAGAGCGAGCGAAGAAATCGCTGGCGGTTGCGGTGTATAATCACTATAAGCGCATCAATTCTCATAACAAAACAGATGATGTGGAACTGCAAAAAAGCAACATTGTGCTGATCGGCCCGACAGGAAGCGGAAAAACATTGCTTGCGCAAACGCTGGCGCGGATTTTGAACGTGCCATTTGCGATAGCGGATGCTACCTCTCTTACTGAAGCCGGGTACGTCGGTGAAGATGTTGAAAACATTTTGCTGAAACTGATTCAAGCAGCTGACTACGATGTAGAAAAAGCTGAACGAGGAATCATTTACATTGATGAAATTGATAAAGTCGCACGCAAGTCCGAGAATCCTTCCATTACAAGAGATGTTTCAGGGGAAGGCGTGCAGCAAGCGCTGCTCAAAATTTTGGAAGGCACGACTGCTTCTGTTCCGCCGCAAGGAGGGCGCAAGCATCCTCATCAAGAATTTATTCAAATTGATACGACGAATATTTTATTCATCTGCGGCGGTGCTTTCGACGGCATTGAACAGATCATCAAACGCCGCATCGGCAAGAAAGTGATCGGATTCAGCAGTGAAACCAATAAAACGGATTTGTCCAGCGGTGAGCTGCTTTCGCTCGTGCTGCCTGAAGATTTGCTGAAGTATGGACTGATTCCTGAATTTGTCGGACGACTTCCAGTGATCTCAACTTTGGAGCCGTTAGACGAAGAAGCATTGGTAAGAATTTTGACAGAGCCGAAAAATGCGCTCGTAAAGCAATATCAGAAACTGCTTGAAATGGACAATGTAGAGCTTGAATTTGAAAAAGAAGCTTTAATCGCCATCGCAAAAGAAGCGATTAAGCGAAATACCGGCGCTAGAGGCTTGAGAGCGATCATAGAAGATATCATGCTGAACGTCATGTATGAAGTTCCGTCGCGCACGGATGTGAAGAAATGCATCATTACCGAAGAAACGGTGAAGAATAAAGTATCGCCTGAGCTGATGACAGAAGGTTCGGACAAAGAGGAAAGCGCATGATTTTTCAAGCCGGAGGAACGCCAGTCCCTCTGGCTTTCCACGTATGGAATCGTTTGTTTCTGCATGCTGTTTGATTCGGAAGGGAGAGGTAGCAGATGTATAAGCGGACGGAAACAAGGCCTGTTCGAGTCGGTGATTTGACGATCGGCGGCAACAATGAAGTCATTATTCAAAGCATGTGCACGACCAAAACAGCGGATGTTCAAGCAACGGTTGAGGAAATTTTGAAGTTGGAGGAAGCAGGCTGCCAGCTGGTTCGGGTTACAGTCAACAACCGGGAAGCAGCTGCTGCCATCAAACAGATCAAAGAACAGATTCATATTCCTTTGGTCGCCGATATTCATTTCAATTACCAGCTCGCTTTAGCTGCGATCGAGAACGGAATTGACAAAGTGCGCATTAATCCTGGGAACATCGGCAGCAGGGATAAAGTGGAAGAAGTGGTCAAAGCGTGCAAAGCAAACAATATTCCGATTCGCATCGGCGTGAATGCAGGATCCTTGGAAAAGCATCTCATTGAAAAATACGGATATCCGACTGCTGAAGCGATGGTAGAAAGTGCGTTATACCACATTAACATCTTGGAAGAATTGGATTTTTACGATATTATCGTTTCCCTGAAAGCATCGGATGTCAGAATGGCGATTGATGCCTATATGTTAGCTGCAGAAAAATTTGATTATCCGCTCCATTTAGGAATTACGGAAGCAGGCACATTGTTTGCCGGCACGGTCAAAAGTTCTGCAGGTCTTGGCGCCATGCTCGCTCAAGGAATCGGAAATACGATTCGAATCAGCTTAAGCGCAGATCCGGTTGAAGAAGTCAAAGTGGCAAAAGAATTGCTGAAATCTTTCGGACTTCTTTCCAATGCGCCGACGCTCGTTTCCTGCCCTACTTGCGGCAGATTGGATATTGACTTGTTCTCCCTTGCGAATGAAGTGGAGGAATATTTAGCAAATGTAAAAGCACCGCTGAAAGTTTCTGTTTTAGGCTGCGCGGTTAACGGGCCTGGAGAAGCGCGCGAGGCGGATATCGGCATCGCAGGAGCAAGAGGGGAAGGACTTTTGTTTCGTCATGGCGAAATCGTAAGGAAAGTGCCTGAGGAACAATTGTTGGATGCCTTAAAACAAGAAATTGATCAAATGGCTAAAATATATGAGGAGACGGGTGAAATTCCCGGGAGAAA
Source organism: uncultured Paenibacillaceae bacterium (assembly GCA_937983035.1). GTDB lineage: Bacteria > Bacillota > Bacilli > Paenibacillales > CALAME01 > CALKAN01. The sequence goes on from CALKAN010000342.1 coordinate 7,152, forward strand.
ACGACATGCTTCCGTTTAACGAAGCAAATTATAAAAATCGAGCCTGGCGTGCATGCGCCGGGATTTTTTTAGGCAATTTTTGGGGTTAATGCATCCTTAACCAGGCAATACTAGCAAATAGAGTATTGTATGAATGGAAGGATGCGAGAACATTGAATTTAACGTTGATTTTACTCGTTGTTCAAGCGTTTTTCGGCGTGGTCATCGGTCTTTATTTTTGGAATCTATTGCGCAATCAGCAATCGAGTAAAACCGCTGTGGATAAAGAATCCAAAAAAGAAATGGACCGGCTCAGCAGAATGCGTCAAATATCGCTTACGCAACCGTTGTCTGAGAAAACACGCCCTGCAGTGTTGGAAGATATTGTCGGACAAGAAGAAGGCCTGAAGGCGCTGAAAGCCGCATTGTGCGGACCTAACCCGCAGCATGTGATCATTTATGGGCCTCCCGGAGTCGGGAAGACAGCAGCGGCGCGGGTAGTCTTGGAAGAAGCAAAGAAAAATCCAATGTCGCCGTTTCGCATGGATGCCAAATTCGTTGAAATCGATGCAACAACTGCTAGATTCGATGAAAGAGGAATTGCCGATCCGCTGATCGGATCTGTTCATGATCCGATCTATCAAGGAGCCGGGGCCATGGGGGTGGCCGGCATTCCTCAGCCTAAGCCGGGCGCGGTGACGAGAGCGCATGGCGGAATTTTATTTATCGACGAAATCGGTGAACTGCACACGATCCAAATGAATAAACTGTTAAAAGTGCTTGAAGACCGC